>JAOMOG010000001.1 GCA_028353405.1 Candidatus Poseidoniaceae archaeon
TTGACCACAGCCTCTATCCACGCCGTTTAACCACCTTTGAATGTGGTAGTGAGCCAGTTGGAGATGCAATGATTCAATTCCACTTCCAATACTATTGGTATGCGATTATTTTCCTAGTTTTTGATGTCGCATTCATGTTCTTGGTTTTGGGTGGAATGGTAGTTGGTAATGCGACTTCACCAGAACTCGCAGAAAACAGCCGTGAGACTGCAGTCGAAGATGCCAAGATGGCAATGATGATTCTAGCAATATTCTTCAGCACTATGTCTGCTGGAGTTTGGTATGTATTCCGAAAGAGAGGGCGCATCTACATTTGAGGTGAAATATTATGGCTAATGATGGAGAAAATTTTGCAGCTTTCAACAGTAGGGCGTTAGTGGAAATGGTCGGCGACGTCACCGATGAAGCCCTAAAAGCGACCAAGATCAAACAATTCCTTGGAGTTTTAGCAGGGCGTTATTTCAATTGGGCTGGTCGTAAATCATTATTTACATTGCATTTAGGAATCAAATGCTGTGCTATTGAAATGGCAGCAGCAGCAACACCTAGGTTCGATGGTGACAGATTCGGTGTTTTGTTCCGTTCATCCCCTCGTCAATCCGATGTATTGCTGGTCAATGGTCCAGTTTCAAAGAAGTTCGCTGACAAAATCGTTCGTCTATGGGAGCAAATGCCTGAGCCAAAATACTGTATCGCCATGGGCGAATGTGCAATTTCTGGTGGCCCATATTTCCAATCGTACAATATTCTAGAAGGCGTAGATACGGTAATTCCAGTAGACGTATACATCCCTGGTTGCCCACCACGCCCTGAGGCCTTAATCGATGGTTTTGGTTTACTTCGTGAAAAGATAATTCGTATTGGCGGTGCTCCAAGCACTGGCCGTGATGGAGAGAAACCAGTAATTGTAGGGGAGGACTGAACATGGGAATGCGAGTAACTCTTGAACAAAGTGATAGTGCAGCAGAATCATGTGTTGCAGTTTTGAATGAACGTTTCTCAGGTAGCGGCATTGA
This sequence comes from Candidatus Poseidoniaceae archaeon, assembly GCA_028353405.1. Classification (GTDB taxonomy): domain Archaea; phylum Thermoplasmatota; class Poseidoniia; order Poseidoniales; family Poseidoniaceae; genus MGIIa-L1. Next base: position 1,017 of record JAOMOG010000001.1, read on the forward strand.
ATCCACCGTTGAGCACCATTCAAACTCCTTCAAGATGCCATTCGTTAGAATTCATGCCACTCCACAACATTGGCTAGCAGTTGCCAAATTCATGAAGTATGATCTATCTGTGAATTATTGTTCAATGGTAACGGGCACACATTTCCCAGATGGGCCTGCTGAAAGGGGCTGGGAAGTCGCATACCACATGATGCGGATGCCAATTTCAAATGTAAAACCGCACACCAACACAACGCATGTCGCTGAAAACTTGAGTGGTAACGACATCCCCTTAGAGTTTGAAATCCTTATCGCTCTTGAACAAGGAGATACACCAACAGTCCCTTCTATCCAAAAAATCTGGGCTGGCGCTGATTGGAATGAAAAAGAAACATGGGACTTAGTAGGTATCAATTTCGAAGGCCATGAAAACATGCACCGCGTTCTCAATCCACACGATAGCCCAGAACAATTCCATCCGTTACAAAAGCAACACAAATTGCGATACCACGGATATAATGAAATGTACGATGACCCTCAAGGGTTTGGTCGTAAACCAGCGGACGAGGGCCGCAACAAGTGAGGTGAACATCATGGCACAAATGTGGATTACAATGGGACCTCAACACCCGATGACTCACGGTCTTTGGACACTGCGCGTCAAAGTCGATGGAGAAACTATCGTCGATACCGATGCCGAACTTGGATACATCCATCGCGGTGTTGAGAAGATTTGTGAATCACGTGATTTCACTCAAATCACTCCTTATTGCGATCGTCTTTGCTACGTATCTGCAATGACTTGGGCAAACTCATACATCTATGCAGCAGAAGACCTGCTAGAGGCTGAAGTTCCAGAGAGGGCAGAATTCATACGATTAATCTCTGCAGAATTACAACGTCTTGCTTCACACTTGATGTGGCTTGGCGCATTTGGGCCGGATATTGGTTCTCTAACATTGATGACTTGGTGTATGCGTGATAGAGAGATGTTCCTAGATTTGCTACAGGAATTAGGTGGTTCAAGAATGCATTACAACTATCCTCGTATAGGAGGGGTCAAGCGAGATATCCCAATTGGTTTCGCTGACCGCATGATCGCTAAAATCAAATTATTTGAGAGGAGAATCGAAGAATACGAGATGTTACTTGATGAATCAACGATTTGGTTGGTGCGTTTACAAGGTGTTGGCTACACAAAGGCAGAAGACATGGTCGATGCAGGTGTGTCTGGACCAAATGTTCGCGCTGCTGGTGTAAACTATGATGTTCGCTGGGCTCACCCTTATTCTGTTTACGACCAAGTAGATTGGGAGCCGGCAGTTGAGAAACCAACTTCTGTCAAAGGAGCTGATTGCTATGACCGATATAGAGTAAGAATGGAAGAGATGCGCCAATCCAGCAAGATGATTCTAGATGCTATTGAGAAAATACCAGGTGGTAAGAACACCAACTACTCAACAGGAGATGAAATGATTTTGACAAAGGCTCCTACCAGGGCCCCTGAAGGCGCAACAGGCTTCTCTAACTACGAATGTACTCGTGGTGCGTCACAATTTTTCATCAAAGGAGGCGGAGATGGCCGCGGTAAGAACCCGTATCGCTTGTCAATTCGTTCACCGATGTTCATAACAATTCCATTCGTAGCCGACACAATGATCGGTTATAAAATCGCAGATATACCTGCGATTATGGGTAGTTTTGACCCTTGTATTGGAGAGACGGACCGTTGAGGTGATTTGTGATGGATGATGTATACGACCTACGTTCTTTATTGTTCAGCATCTGTGGCAAGGTAGTTGACAAATCGCTAACCGGAACTCCCCTAGAAAGCCAAATTGGAGTAATTTCCTTTGGTCTGGGAACTTTCGTAATCGTCAATGTAGTCTTTTTGATGCTATTCTTTTCCCAATTTGCAATTCTTTGGATTGAGAGGAAATGGTGCGCTCGTATGCAGGACCGCCGTGGTGCAACTACGGCACTTCGTTCCCTTTGGGTCGGAGAAAATGGTCAAACAGCAGGAGAATGGTGGAACATGCTTCCGTTTGGAGTTGGTAAACCGGTTGGCATGTTGAATGGCTGGCTCAACAAAAATTTCGGTAATCGAGATGAAAAACACGCAATGGTAGACCGAGTCAACAATCGTTCATGGATGGGATTGCCAATTCTGCCTGGATTCTTCCAAAACGTTGCCGATGGAATGAAATTCCTTCTCAAAGAACACATGGTGCCTCAGCGAGCTGATAAATTGATTTTTGAGGTATCACCGTTCCTTATCGTCTCAACAACATTACTCATTCTTGGGCTGATTCCTCTATCCAGTGGAATATATGCTACAAATCCAGAATTATCAATTTTGTATATTATCGCAATCTTCGGAATCGCACCAATCGGTGTATTTTTCGCAGGCTGGTCTAGTAATAACAAGTATACACTGATTGGCGGAATTCGTTCAGCGGCACAACTTACTTCCTATGAGATACCACTTCTTCTCACTTTGTTGAGTGTAAGTATTCTTACTGGAACATTCAATATCATTGAAAGCATTCACTTCCAACATTCGGCAGGAGCATGGAATGTTTTCCTTATGCCTCTTGGAGGTGCACTATTCCTCTTAACTATGATAGCGGAGGTTGAACGTGTTCCTTTCGACATGCCTGAAGCGGAAGCAGAACTCGTTGAAGGTTGGTGGACTGAGTATGGTGGAATGAGATTCGGTATGCTATTTATGGCAGAATATATTCGAACTTATGCTGCTTGTTTCCTCTTTACACATTTCTTCCTTGGCGGATGGCATCTACCACTTCAAGGAACAATAGGTTCCATTGAGTTCCTTGGACTTGGTTCGCTCTATCTATTAATTCCAGGTGCAGTTGTAACATTGGTAAAGTCTTGGCTTGTATTCCTTGTAGTATTCGTAATGGCACGTTTCGCTTTGGCTCGTATCCGAACAGACCAAATCTTAGAATTTGGTTGGAGAGTACTATTGCCACTTTCAGTTCTCCAAGTAATCTTAGCAGTAATTTACAGATTGTGGTTATTCGATCCAACTGCAGTATCTGATTCAGTTGCTGGCGGTATGGCATGGAATGCATTTGGCATTCCACACTTCGTTCCAATTGTAACAACTGTATTCTGGCTTGCATTATTCTTCTTAATGTTAAGGGATGAAGACGAAGATGCTAGCCCTGAAAGAATGTTCCATGTACAAACAATGCAGCCTGCGGGAAAGCACATCCCGGGGCAGGAGTGAGGTGATTAGATATGCCAATGCATCCAAGAGCGCAACCAAATTTTAGAAACCTATTCTGGTATCCATTTAAGATTACACTGATTACTGCATTGCGGACCTTCCCTTTCATTGGTAAGAGATGGGGTCACAAAATGGGGGTATATCACAATACTGAACATCCAGAGTTTTTGGATGAAGCTACAAAGAACCGAATGGCCGGTAATGCTCACATCAATGATATTTCAAAGCAAAGATTTGCACCGGATAGAGTCACTACAGATTTGACACCAACTCTGTGGAAACCTCAAACAGTCCAGTATCCATATGAAAGACTTGAAGAAATAGAGCCTTGGCTTTTCAAGCCAGGTAATTACAATGGGCGTATCGGTATTATTTGGGAAACTTGTACTGCCTGTAAGTTATGTGTTACAGCCTGTCCAAATGATTGTCTTCACATGAGTACAGAATTACGCGTTGACGTATTGGATGGTGCTGATGGAGAAGATGCAGGACTTGGTGCTGATCTTGAAGTCGGAGGTTATGCTGCTTTGGCAATTCCTCAAATTGATGATGAATTGGAATCATTCAATCTTGCAACTGCTCACAGTGAAGCACCTGAGCAGTGGAGATTTGCAGAAGTTCTCGACCTGTCAGGAAGTACTGCAACAGTTCGCTGGAATGATTCTGGTGAAGAATCCGATGTTAATACCTCGGAATTACGAACTGCAGATGAGCAAATCGTATCCGGCAGAATTGATTTGGGAAGATGTATGTTCTGTGGATTATGTGCTGAAGCATGTGGATTCACTTCATTCTTTATGACCAACGAATATGATGGTATGTCTGGTTTTACACGTCAAGACCTTTGGATGGATGCTAGTAGAACTCGCCTTCTACCAACTGTTCACCAAGAAGCGGTTGATGGTGAATTAGCAAAGAGAGCAAGCAAGGAACGCACTAAGCGTGAAAAGGCTGCTGCAAGGGCTGCCGCCGCACAGGAGAGTGCTTGAATGGATCTTCAAATTATTGCAGAATCGGCAGTATTCTTTCTGTTTGCAACTATCGTTATACTCGGTGCAGTTGGAATGATATTTGCACAACGTGTTGCACACTCCATGCTTTCACTTATTTTTTGTTTCATGGCAGTCTCTGGAGTCTTCATTCTAATGGGTGCAGAGTTTTTGGCAGCGATTCAAATTTTAGTTTATCTAGCAAGTGTCGGATTGGTAGTATTATTCGCTATCATGTTGACTAGAAGGCAAATTTTAGAGGAGGATTTTGAATGAAGTTGATGTCATCCCTTACCAGAATTGGTCTCGTAGGACTTGGTTTTGTTCTAGTCAAAGTTGTATCAGATACATCGACTTGGCAATCCTCAAAGAATCCAGACATGTATCCAACCAATGCTGGCTTAGCATCAAGTTTATTCAACGACTGGGCTCTTCCTTTGATGATACTCGGAGTTTTAATGGCTATCGCAATGATAGGCGCTGCGTATCTTGTTAGAGATGAGAGGAGAGAGAATCTTCTCTGGGAATTTAAATCAGATTCAGATGATGGAGGTGAAGAAGAATGATTGATCCAGCATGGGTTTCCGGACTTTCTGCCCTTTTGTTCATTATTGGGCTGATAGGTGTTTTCACAAGAAAGAATGCCATCATCGTATTGATGTGTATTGAATTAATGCTTAACGCAGCAAATATGCAATTCGCAGCAGCTGCAGTTCACCATGGTGATGCAACCGGTTGGGTTTATGCCCTGTTCGCAATTGCAATCGCTGCTAGTGAAGTTGCTATTGGTTTAGCCATCTTCTTGGCTGTTTACGGAAAGCACGAAACGATAACTCTGGACGATATCAATGTCCTGAGTAACTGAGGTGGTATCATGTCTGGTTCAAGTAGTTCAGAAGTAGTTCACAGTTCAATGGCTGAGTATGCACCTCTCATCATTTTATTACCGATGCTGGCAATGCCAGTAATCTTATTCTTAGGTAAGGTTTTCAATACAAATCCTACTTGGAAGAATACACTAAAAGAAGGCGGAATAATTGCCTTAGTAGCAATGGGTGCGTCATTATTTATTTCATTAGTAATTATCAAAGATTACATCGGTAGTTTCTCTAATAGTGGAGATATCTATTCTTTAACATGGCTGAATACTGCAATCTGGGAAGGGGGATCAGCAATAACACCAATCAAGTTCGGTTTTGGAATTTACATTGATCACATCACTGTAATGTTACTATTTGTAGCAGCATTCCTTTGTTTCTTAATCAACATCTTTGCTATTGGATACATGAATACAGATCCAATAAACGATAATAGAAACCATCGCTTCTATGCAGAGTTCGTATTGTTTTGTGCTGGAATGCTTGGAATGGTACTTTCAGATTCATTCCTATGGTTATTCATCTTCTGGGAGATAATGGGACTTTGTTCATATTTGCTAATCGGTTTCTATTACGAACGCCCAAGTGCAGCATCGGCAGCAAAGAAAGCATTCATGACCACACGTATTGGTGATGTATTCCTAATGATTGGACTCATCATGCTTTGGGATTTATTTGGTTCATTAGATTATGCCATTGTCTTTGACACAGCAAATATCGCTGCAGTTGACTCTGGTTCTTTACAAATGGCACTTGGAATGATGTTCATTGGCGCAGTAGGTAAATCCGCACAATTCCCATTACACGTTTGGCTACCTGATGCTATGGAAGGTCCAACACCAGTTTCTGCTCTAATTCACGCAGCGACAATGGTTAATGCAGGACTTTACCTAGTTGCTCGCATGTTCCCATTCTTCGGTGCAGAATCTATGTCTGGTGAATTGATTGACTTAGCATTCATCATCGCTTCGATTGGCGGTATTACAGCGGTCATGGCTGCTGGAATTGCCTTTGTTCAAGATGATTTGAAGAAGGTACTAGCATATTCTACAATGAGCCAACTCGGCTATGTTTTCACCGGATTAGGTGTGGCTTTATGGCTTGCAAATTCATTAGATTGGCATCACGACCCCGCAGCTCATACGATTGTAGTCGTTGCATTTGGAGCAGCCTTATTCCACTTATTCAACCACGCAATGGCAAAGGGAATGCTGTTCATGGCAAGCGGTTCAGTAATTCACGAAGTACACCACGCGCATCACCACCTTCACCACGACGATCATGGAGATGATGACGAATTTGATGCACAATCAATGAAGAATATGGGTGGTTTAGCGAGCAAGATGCCTATTACTGCAACAGCAATGTTAGTCGGTTCAGCATCGATTATGGGATTACCTTTGATTGGAGGGTTCTGGTCTAAGGAAGGAATCATCGCTAATGCTTGGAGAGTTGCTCTTGAAGACCCGAGATTCTTCTTCCCTGCAGCCTGTGTATTACTCGGTGCAGGAATGACTGGGTTTTACATGACAAGAATGTGGGTCAAAACCTTTGCAGGAAAGCCAAGTAATGAAGTTGCAGCACATGTAGGTCCGACAAATAGTTGGATCAAGACTCCTCTTTTCATTCTAACATTCGTGACATTGTCATCAATACTATTGGCAGGAATGGGCTTTACTCATTGGGCTCCAGACTCAGAATACAGTTTCCTATCAGACAAAGGTTTGGTAGATGGAATCATGTATGAACTGGGCCATGCTTTCGCAAACCATGATGCATTCTTCTTCATATTGACCTATGTTGCAATCGCCCTCAGTGCAATAATTGGACCATTTATGGCAATGTCATTATTTGGTGGTAAACTTGAGGAAGGCGAGGATTGCAAGGCTTGGTTCAAACCGGTAATAGCACTCAACAACTGGGTTTACAACAAATATAACTGGGATAATAGTGGAATCGCGACATCTGGTTTAGCAGTCGCTTTGCAAAACAGATTGTATATTGACAAGTACTATGATTTGGCAATGGTCAAGATAGTCGCTGGATTCTCAAACAAGGTTGCCGAAGCAGATACAAAAATCATCGATGGTGCCGTTAAGCAAATTGAAGATAAATCACAAAAGATTTCAACCGTAGTTCGCTCTTTAACAACTGGCTCTGCTCGTGATTACATTCTTTGGGTGGCGATAGGAACCTTACTGATTTTCTTCTTCATATGGGGGGTGGCTTGATTGGAAGACTATATTTCAGTGCCTTTAGTCGGATTCCCGATTATTGCGAGCCTAATTATAATGGCAACAGTCTCAAATTTGAGCGAAGAAATGCGAGAGAAAATGGCCAATCCAATTAGATGGGCTATCTTGTTATTCTCTTTGGGCTTGCTTGGTTTGACTACAGCAATGTTCTACAACTTCTTTGGAGATCTAAATGGATTTGAGGGAATTGCATTCAATAATTACGAGTTCCATAAAAGATATATTTGGGTTGAATCATTGGGAATTTATTGGAGTGTTGGACTCGATGCCCTTTCCTTCCCTATGGTTTGGTTAACAACATTGCTTCTACCGATTACTATTATCGCAACTTGGGATGAAAAGAATGGTGCATTTTACCACCCTCTTATTCTCTTAATGGGTGGCGCTCTAATCGGTGTTTTCGTTGCTCTTGACTTATTCATGTTCTATGTCTTCTGGGAATTAACTCTAATTCCAATGTTCTTCTTGATTCTCAAGTGGGGTGGTGAAGACAGAAAGTATGCTGCTCAGAAATTCTTCATCTACACATTCACAGCCTCTGTTGTAATGTTACTCGGTCTTGTAACTCTATACTTCTTACAGAATCCATTGGAACCATTGCTTTACTCGGGTACAATGACAGGACGTACATTCGATATCCCAGAAATAGTAAATTATGCAACAATTCATAATTCGGGCGGAAATTGGTTCTTGGGTGCTTCAATGCAGAAGATTATCTTCGCAATGTTGATGCTCGGATTCTTGGTTAAGTTGCCAGCAGTTCCGTTCCATACTTGGCTTCCAGATGCACACGTACAAGCACCTACAGGCGGTTCAATGCTGCTTGCTGGTGTAATGCTAAAGATGGGTGCATATGGTATGTTTAGATTACCAATTGCACTATTCCCTCATGCTTTGGAATATTTCCAATTAGTGTTGATGGCAATCGGTATGGTTTCACTGGTTTGGGGTTCAATCGTTTGTTTAGGTCAAACCAATCTCAAGAAGATGGTTGCTTATTCATCAGTATCTCACATGGGAGTAATCTGTATCGGTATTGCTACAATGCAACCGATGGGTTGGGCTGCAGCTCTCTTCATGATGTTTGCACACGGTATTATCTCGCCTCACCTATTCGCAGTATGTGGTGCATTCAAGCACCATTATCACAGCATGGAAATCGGTTCAATGCGCGGTATGGCCAAACATTCACCTTGGCTAGCGACCTCTATGATGTTCGCATGGATGGCCTCTCTTGGACTTCCTTTACTAGCAGGCTTCGTCGCAGAATTGATGGTCTTAATCGCCCTATGGCACTTCTTAGTTGCTGAAGGTTGGAGTGTATTGTGGATGGTTGGTCCAGCACTTGTTCTAGCCGTTACAGCAGCATATTACCTATGGAGCATGCAACGTACAATCTTCGAGGGTGGAGATGAAACACAACCACCTGCTTCAATGGACGGTCAACCAATACCTGATATCGCTAACCATGAGAAATTAGCAATGTTCGTATTAGCAATGCTCACAATCTTGTTTGGTGTAATGCCATGGATTGCTTTGGATATGATGAACGATTGGTCCGTCCAAATATTTGAAGGTCTGATAATGCCGATTCTAGGAAACTTTAACGGAGGTGTCTGAAATGTCTGATCCAATCATAAATGTTGAACTATTTGATGCAAATTTCACTACTGCGCTTTGCCCAGAATTAATTTTAGTAGCCGGTTTCTTTGCATTGATGATTATTCCAAATCTAGGTAAGGCTACCTTTAGGATTCCAGGGACTCAAATTAGAGTGCCGTACTTCTTAGGTGGAGAGAGATATCCTATATTTGCCAATCCACGCCTACCGGGTTGGATTGCAACAATCACTCTAATTGTTGCCTTCGTTTCGGTACTGATGTCCTTTGATGGTGGCCTTCAACGCTATATGATTGTTTCAGGTTCAAAGGAATTATTACTCATAAATGGTTTTTCACGCTTATTTGAACTGATATTCTTCGGAGCAATTGCTCTCGCTGCTATCGCAAGTATGAACCGTTTGCAATCATTTGACAGTTCTGATAAAAGCACAAACGCTCTTTACAATAACCGCCGTCAAGCAGATTTCTACATCTTACTATTGACCACTGCAATGGGAATGGCAATAGTCGCTTTAGCACAGGACTTATTCGTTCTATTCCTCGGTTTAGAGTTAGCAAGTTTCTCATCATATGTGTTAGTTGCATTCCACAAAGAATCAAAGGAAGGTACAGAAGGTGGAATGAAATATTTCATCGTAGGTTCAGTAGCATCTGGTATAGGGCTATATGGCCTTTCAATGCTATATCTGTGGGCCGGCACCTTGCAATTAGGTGAATTGGCAGTCGCATTTGATGCAGCAATGGCTCCACAAGGTTATCCAGCATTACCGCTGATCGCACTTGGGTTTATTCTGGTAGGATTCGGTTTCAAAGTTAGTGCCGCACCTTTCCACTTTGCTGCACCGGATGCTTATGCAGGAGCAAGTTCACCAGTCGCTGGGATATTAGCAACTGCGAGTAAAGCGATGGGTATTGTCGGGTTGACTCGAATGTTGTTAATCGTTGCAAGTCCAGAGTCTAATGATGATTCGGCAATATGGTTAGTCGCACTAGGTATTCTTTCAGTTGTCACAATGACTTGGGGCAATATCGCGGCACTAGGTTCTGACAATCCAAAGAGAATGTTGGCATATTCATCAGTTGCTCATGCAGGATACATGCTTGCGGGATTAACTGCGATTGGGGCATGGAATTGGGATCCTGAACTTGCAGGTCATGGTGGAGATGCTGCAATTATGGTGATGACAGCGATACTATTCCATTTGGTGGTACTAGTATGTTTCAAGCTAGGCGCTTTCCTTGTTCTTTCAATTCTAGAAAGCGAAGGAGAAGTTTCGAAGATGTCTAATTTAAGGGGACTTTCAAAGAGAGAGCCGCTACTAGCAGTATCCATGTTTATCTTTATGATAAGCCTTGCAGGAGTTCCTCCAATGTCTGGATTTATGTCCAAATTATTGATGGTAATGGGAATCGTAAAGGTTGCAATTGGAAATATGGGAGATGCAATCTTTAACGGAGATATTCTCAGTATTGGTGATGCACACTGGGTTTGGTGGTTAGCATTGATCATGGTTCTTAATTCAGCGATTTCAATGTTTTATTATCTTCGTGTCATCGTTACAATGTATTTCCACGAACCGGAAGGGGACCGACAAGGACCACTCCCAAGTGGTTGGCAGGTAAGAACAGCAATATTTGCTTGTGTAATCGCTTCAGTCTTCTTCGGAATAAATGCAGATGGATTAATTGAATTGTGTGAAATGGCAGCAAATAGCCTAAACTATAGTTGGGCAAGTCAATAATTAGCCAATAATCACTGTATTGGTATGTGAACCCTTCAAGAAGGGTTGGCCGGTGGAGCAGTTAGGTGCAAGCACATGGGACGTCGTCGTGAAGAGAAAGTAGACGTGGAAGAACTAGCCCGTCTTGAATCTCCTGAGGGAGGAACAGGCGGCAAAATACGTGTTAAGATGCCGAATAAAAAGGTCAACGAAATGTTTGCCTTAGCAGATCAAATTCTCGGAGGCCGTCGTGTTTCAGTATTGTGTGCAGATGGTGAGACTAGAATGGCTCGGATACCAGGAAAAATGCGTCGCCGTCAATGGGTTCGTGAAGGAGATTTGATTATCGTATGGCCTTGGGATTTCCAAGATGCTAAAGCAGATGTTAAGCATAGATATAGCAAGACTCAATCCATGTATCTCTCACGAAAAGGAGTACTCCCTGAATCAGTAGATGTGTTTGGAATGAATACTCGCCAAGATGATGATGATGAATATGATGACCTATTCGGTAATGCATCGGAAATGGAGGAACTGGCATCTAAAGGCGAGGTTGCTGTAGAAGAGCCCGTTGTTGATGAAGAAGAAGAAGATATGTTCGAAGATGATGATGACGATTCAGATGACTTGTTTGCAAGCGATGAAGAAGAATCAACTGAAGAAGCAGTAGTCGCAGAAGAATCAACAGCAGAGATTGAAGAAGAACCTGTTGACGATGATGATGACGACGATGATATCGACGCATTATTCGCTTGAATAGGCGGCGCTTTGATGGTGTATTGCTATCTAGGCAATCATAGGTGAGGCCCAATGAGTTCGGATGACTGGGAAGATTTGACGTCAAACACTCGTCAGCATCGCCATAATCGAAAAAAGAATCGTGGTAGTAAGATCACTGATAGGCAAAAAGAGGAAGAAAAATTTGATGAAAATCAATCAAAGAAATTCCTCAATGATTTGGAACCTAAATCGGGTCGTTATGGCTGGATGAAAGAAACCCGCCACAAGAGAATGTTCCGTGACATTGAATCCAAACTTCAAGGCGTTATCGGCAAGGGCAGTTATGATTGGGTAGACCGTCGTGTGTTCGACCAAGTTTTTGACCGATTAACATTGATGTCATTGTATAAATTGATGAAGACTGGAGTAATTGATACCCTTGATTTCCCAATCGCTAGAGGAAAAGAAGCACACGTCTTTCATGCAACTGATGTGGATGGAAAAGTAGTTGCAGTCAAAATATTTCATACCTCAAACGCAGTCTTCAAGAATTTAATGCAGTATATCGAAGGCGATAGAAGATTTGGGGGTTTACGTCGTCGCCATAGAGATTTAGTAGATATCTGGGTAAGAAAGGAACATAGTAATTTGACAAGACTTTCTCGTTGGGGATTGAAAGTTCCGAAACCATTGGGGATTCATAAAAACGTCTTAGTGATGGAATATTTAGGTGACGAAACATCACCTAGTCTGAAATTAAGAGAAGTAAAAGTAGATTTTCCAAAGCCTGTTTATGATGAACTACTGGAGTTTTTAGCAGTTACATGGCAAAAAGCAAAACTTGCCCACGGTGATTTTTCACCATACAATATCTTGTGGCATGATGGAGGGCCAGTTGTAATAGATGTGGGCCAAGCGGTAATCGAGACTCATCCAAAAGCTCAAGAATTCCTCGTAAGAGATGTCACTAGACTGGTTGAATGGGGTCTGAAGCAAGGACTTGAGGTTGATTTAGCCAGTGCTATGTATGATGTATTGAATATGAATCTAGACCACATTGATAAATTAGAAATAGAATTTGAAGAAGAGTAAATCACTCTTCTTCTGAATATGTGATACTTTCATCATCATCTAATTCCATCATTAAATCAACAGCCTCTAAGTCTTCAGGATCAACTTGTGAAGCTCGCATTCGTCTATTGCGCTTGTTACTCAAATCCGCAAGACCTGGAACTAGGTTTTCAAAAACAGTTCCACTAGAAATTTCGTCCTTTATTTCGATACTATCTAAACTACGGCTAGCTAATTTTGATCTACGTCTATCCTTTTCTAGGAAGTTCAAAACTGTACCATGCTCAGCACCACCGGCAATCATTTCAATCGCTACTCTTGCTGCTGCCAATCCTTCTTCATGACCTACTAAAACAACGGTTGACTTGTAAATAGTGATTTCAGTATTTGTTAATCCTTCAATCAACTTTCTGATTTTCCCTTCGCTTCCGATAATTCTAGCGCGAATTCTGCGTTGTTGATTTGCTCTTTTTCCAACGAATCCACGCAATTCTACCAACTCAAAGAAGTGGTCATCTTGGAGTAATCTAATCGCTGCCATAGGAGCCATTCCTCTACCGATTGCTTTGATAACATCTGGTAATTTCATTGCCTTAACCGGATCGTAAGAACCAGGCTCTCCCCAAAGAACCTCTACATCACCTGTCTCGGAATCAATTTTGAACTCCTTACAGCCTGAAGCCTTATGCAATGACCTTGCAGTAGCCCCTTTTACTCCAATAAGAACCGCAATACGGCCTTGCGGGACACGAGGAAGAGATTGGCGCATAAGGCGAGGCTACCGCCTCCCTCATTTCAAGCGTTGGTTCTTCTTTGGAGGTATGAAATGACGATTCCAGCGAATAATAGCGCGATTATCGAGGGTGCGAAAGAAGGCACTAACCCTGCACTTGTAATCGCTGCACCTGTAACTACCATGTGATTGTAATTATTTCCTTCATCATACTCATCAACCACATTGGCATAGTCTATCACTAGGCGCAAATCGTATTGCCCTGTTTTTGGAACTGTATAATTCCATATCATAGATTCAGTTGAATCTGAAAGACTTCCTGAGCCCAGAGTTCTTGCTTCCATCACAGTCCATTGTACAGTAGAAGAACGATCTGCTGGTGCAGATTCAAGTCTAACTACTACACTACCACCATAGTCCTGATTACTTTCCAAAACACTGGTGATTGTGACATTTCCAAAACTTTCACCAGGCCTTACTACTAATCTATCCAGATTAGTTTCAGTTTCATTCCAGTATAGGTCTAATCCTGGAAGAATTTGATATGATGCTGGTGCAGTTGTAATAGAGTTGCCAGCAACATCGTAAACCACTGCTTGAAGCATTAGATGTTGACGAGACTTTGTCGCCCAATTAGATAATCCAACAGTACCATCAAGACCATTTGTGCCCAAAGTAATCCAACGTCCAGAAAGGTCGGGTGTTTGCCCAACTCCATTAGAGTCAAATCCATATTGAATATATGAGGCAGTAGTATCAATTCCAGATTGTCCATCAAGAGCGCTGAATGAAACATTGGCACCACCGACTTTACTGGTAGTCAATTCATCAACAGTCCAGCCAACTGCTTCAGGGTCTGTAGCATCGACTCTAATTGTAATCGTATCACTTGGTCCAGTATTTCCTACATTGTCAATTGCTCTAAATGCGATATTATGGATTCCTTCAATCATTGTTAAAGTAGTTGAATCAGTGTAAACAGAATTCCAAGTAACGCCAATGTCATCTGACCATTCAACATGGCTTACACCACTGCCTTGAGCATCATCACTTCCAGATATCAGACCGGAGATGGTAACGGTAGTACTCTGCTGCCATGAAGAACCATCTCCAATTGATACAGAACCGATACTAGGTCCAGTTCTATCAATTCCGATGAATATCGTAGATGAGTTTGAAAGTCCAGAATGATCATAGACAGTTAGCCGAGGATTAGAAGAACCTTCGGACATATTTCCACTAGCCCAATCCCAGCCATAGTTGAGAGTTCCTGGTCCATCTGCAAGCGGAGTACTAGGCCCTGGAGCGTTGGTTAGTGTTGCTCGTTTTAGATCATCATCAATAGCGCCCCAGCGAAATGAAATCGCTTCATTGGATTCAATATTGAACCATGCTCTATCGGTGACAGAATCGCCAGTTCCATAATCCGGATTCAAAACTTTGAAAATAGTTATTTCGGGAATGTGATTAGCAATATTGAATTCTCCACTTAGTGCGGTAGTTGTATTTGCTACATCATCATCCCATGCAGTAGCTCTTAGTGTGTAATTGCCATTCGTATACGCGGTTGAATCAAAATGTTTCAACCATGGGGTGCTGGTCAAGTTTGCTACCAGATTCCATGAGCCAGAATCTAATATCTCAATTAATATTGAAGAAATGTTACCAGTTCCACTCAATGTAAAAGTAAGGGTGTGTAAACCCGTAATGTTGTCATCGGTATTTGGTCCATTACTGAATGCAATACTTGTATTAGAGGGTGAATTATTTACTATAACCGCATCAGGTAAAGTGTTAATCTCATCATTATAATTTGACAATGGAGAGACAAGACTAGCGAGTAGAAAAACAAGTACGATACTCACTGCCCTCCCCTGCATACCCTAGAGACGTTCGGGCTCAGCCTTCAATGCTACCCCTAGAAATGCTTCTTTTGACGATTAAGTGAGGGTTACAATCTTTACCAACAGCAGAATTATCTCGCAACCGTGTGTGTTTTGGCGAATCAAAGAATCTCAAACACTTGGCAACTATAGGCATAGATTTGAGATGGGTTCAAGTGCTACGCAATACCACGCTTAGTTACATGGCGAAAGAGTTGAAGTCCATACTGGTCGTAGTATTATTGGCTCTGACAATAATTCCTCTCTCAGTTTCATCGGAAACTAGTGGTGGTATTCAGGCTTCACCATCTACTTTGAGTATATTGCCAACCTCTCCCGAAGCCGGTGACTCAATCACTATTTTGCTAACACTTTACAACTCTCAACAATCCGATGCTTTCAATGTAGACTACTCCTTTTTCAAGGATGGAATAAGTTCTGATAAGAGGATTGAAGCGAATACTGTCACTATCCCCGGCGAATCAACTGTTGATGTTAGCACAACATGGAATTCACTAACCGAAGGAACTCACAAAGTGTGGGTTACATTTTCTCATAATGGCGATACAGAAGCATCATTTTACCTAGAGTTCGTAGTGGCCGGGTTACCTAATCTTCAAATTGCTGAAACGATATTATCTCCTTCAACCGGTATTAAATCTGGAGACAATGTTACATCATCGACTCGCATAACCAATACTGGTAGTGTTAATGCATCAGCCAGCACCCTTCATTTCTTTATGCATCCCAGTGGCCAAGAACAATTTTTGCCAACTCCAGCAATACTCGCGGGCCAGTCACAATGGGTTAACACCACATTCATTGCACCCGAAAGTGGAACTCACACTATCTATCTTAAACCAGATTATTATGAAGAAGTACATGAAGCCTCAGAGTTAAACAAGATAGTAGAACAATCTTTGTTAGTTGAGACTAGAATGGATGTCTATCATATTGGAGACCTAGCGATAAGTGTTGAAGAAGGCGCTTTAGAAGGGCCATGGACCATCGAAGGAACGCTGGGTAGAACCAATGGGACTGGAACTACTGAAGTCCAACTACGTTTAGAGATTCCAACCGATAATGGTGGATTGCTAATGATGCCTCCATTCACTGTAAATCTCTCAGGCGCAGGATATGCAGAAAAGTCATGGAGTCAAGTACTGACGATTAATGATCTAGCTTCATTGAGCGATGGCCCTCATATTGTGACTGCACAAATAGACCCATTCAATTCAGGTAACTTCGTTCAAGAATCAACTGATAATGATAGAACATCAGGCCAGATATCTATTTATCCGATTCCAGATATTTTTGTTGATGGAGATGCAATACCTTCTTCTTCATCGGTTGCTTCAGGTGAAGATGTAACCTGGAGAGTTAGTATTTCCAATGTAGGAGATGTCCAAGTGCGAGGAAGAATAGTTTACACTTGGGAAGGTGTCGAAAGTCAATCAGACTGGATTTATATCGATGCAAGTGCCACTCAACTATGGGATATTACATTGACCACATTAATCGGTTCTCACACAGCTGAATTTGAAGCACAGTGGGTTCCACATAGCACCAGTTGGGATAGTAATCCATTGAATAGTTTAGCAACAGGTAGTATTTCTGTTGAGGCTCCATTGAGATTGCAATGGGTCTCTACATCGATTTCATTAACAGATATAACTGGAAACACAGCCTCACAACCGTTGCAAGGTGGAGATTCATACACATTGTCAATTGATATGACGAGTATTGAAACTGGCAATGTTTCCTTTGACTGTATTGATGGTTCTGGAATTTTGTTAGAGACAATGTTTGTAACTATAGAAGATAGAGGGGACAGAGCCTCAGTTTCCTGTAGCTTCGTAGCTTCATCTCCGATTAGTACCATCCGATTTTCACCATCTGACATCACAGTTACTAGCACGTTCACGCGTGCCTTCCCTACTGCTGCTACCGATGGCGGTGCAACAGATGCAGAAACATCTGCTAAGGGTACAATGACTTTGCTTGGAGGCGGTGTTCTTGGGCTTATCGCATTACTAGTAGTGGCATATATTCTTACCAGAGAAAGAGAAGAAGACGTGGAAAGAGATATTTTCGATTATTGTCCATCATGTGATGGTGAATTAGAAGGGGTCGAAGATCGCTGCCCACATTGTTCATTCAATCTTAAGAAAGCCAGAAAACAATTCCATGATTGTCATGAATGTTCAGAATCTATTCCAGATTTGATGGAAGATTGCCCGTATTGTGGTGCTAAGCAAGATGTATCGTCATTCTTTGAGCAACGACAAAGAAGAGTTGTAGAGGAGAAAGAACTTATTCCTATTGGGGAAGAAGAGGATGATGAAGATGAAATTGTTACAGGAACAGAAGACTTTGCATCCACAGTTCAAGAATTTGGTTATGATGAAGAAGATCTCGGTCAAGAATGGGATGAGAATTTGAAGAGTGCTGAGGAAGAAGTTGAAGCTGCATACGATAGAAAATATGCAGATGAATTAGCGCTTGAAGGCCTCACAGAAGAAGAGATTGAAAAACTGAAGAGCGAGGTTACAACGACACTCACGAGTGCTAAAGATGCCGCAATTGGTGTCGGAATTGACGAGATGCTCGATGGTCGGAAACTCCATGCGCACTTGGATGATGGAAAAGATCTATCGGCAAGTGATGCAGGAATTAGGGAGCAAATTTTCAACGTCACAGGTGAAGATGGAGTTCTACCGGGAGATAAGTTTGAAGTTGGAATGAGTACAACCGATAATTCATTAGCAGGAAATGAGGTCAAAGATTCAACAACAGATTTCTCTTTCGAGGAGGATGACGCACCACTTTCAGCATCGACCATGTCCGATGCAGAAGTTGCAACTGCAAGGGAGGCGAAGAAGCCAAAACGCCGCGCTCCTAAGCGAAGAGAAGAAACTCCGCAAGTAGCCGAATGTGGTGCATGTGGAGCAGATATTCCAGTTGAAGCCAATGAATGTGGCACTTGCGGTGCAAAGTTCGAATGAACTGAGCATTGATTGAATGAATTGAAAGTGCCCGTCGGCTTTCATAGGGTTCGTCATCGCTTTCGCTCGGCCACCATGTGCGTCATCCAGGCGATTTGAACCAATCCACTACTTGCCTTCAAAGTGCCTCAAGTGAGGGAGGTATTGAAAACAAAAGAGAGATTGGCTATATTTGATGCAACAAAGAGTATTGGCAATGCTTGTCGTTTTGACAATGTTGTTGACATCAACTGTTGGTTGCCTGGGCTTGATTCCAGCCCGTGAGGCGATTGAGAGTTTTAGAGAACCAGCTGAAGATGATTTGACCTATCTCAAGATAGATGTTTCACACACTTATACTTCCTTGGAAATACAGCCCTATACTAACAAATCTGTATTTATCGTAGATGATTCTGTGACTGAAATTTCGATTTATTTTAAGGCATCATTTTTCATCTCTGACTTCCAAATTGAAAATAATACTAGATATGTTAGAGCAACATTAACTGATTCTGAAGGAGAGATCCAGTGGTCTGTTGATGTCAGTTCGGATTCTGCACCGGTTGAAGAAAAACTTGAACCGGATCCTGTATTTACTAAGGGTGATTGGGTATTAGATGTTGAAGCGAGAGGCATTGGTGAAGAGACTCTAGGATTAATTCATGATAATTTCAATATTCAATTGACCGTTACACAGAGATGCGTCCAATATCCAATGGAAAAAGATTGTTCAGCAGAGTGAATCAAGCCAATGCTTCAGAGCATGCATAATTGCGTGAACAGTTTTTGCATTTCCCTGGTCTTTCATGGTTTCTTTTGGCATCGTTGTGAACCATTAATCTCTGAACTTCAGCAACAGCATTGAACAACATTTCTTTATTCTCATCATCCCATGGGATTTGATGTAAATTCTCCTTTCCGTATCTCAGAACTCCATAAGGAGCGGGTCTTTTAGTATTAATTTCTACTAAATGCAAATACGCCAAAACTTGTATCTTGTGAGAGCGGTGAGGGTGTTTTGGTACTCTTCCGGTTTTCTGTTCAACTGGAATAAATTCACCATCTACAATCACTATCTGGTCTGGTCTTCCCCGAAGGCCAGTTATTGGATCTTTCAATAGGCTCGAAGAATCTTCATTATCAGAATATGCAATCTTTGTATTTTCTTGCAAGCCAACAATTTCTCTTGCAATTTCCAATGAGTTTTCTACGAGTAGCGCTTTCTGCAATTGCCAAGAAGCGAGTAGTGTCCAAGCCATTGCCAATACAGCCAACAAGAAACCTGCTTGATTTTTGTTCTCTGCACCTACGAGGGCGCTTGCATGTAGAGCTAATGCTATTGCAGACATAAATAATGAGGCTTCTACTCTACCAGCTTCAAACCATCCACCGATAAAACCTTGAGGCTCTAATACTGAATCAATATGATATGTGTCTTCTGCATCAAAATTACTTTTTGATTTTGCAATAGTATCCGTCCATCCAATCCATTCTCTCCACGGCAGATAAACTGCCACAATACCAGTCATTAGAAGAGATAATGCCCAGAGTGCCATGTATCTCGCAATCACTAAAGGGGTGTAAACAGCATCGTCTATCAATGAAAAAACAATAGCATCTATGGTGAAAACTAAGATGACAGCAAACCACCATGACCAGATGACCATAGTCCTTCGTAATTTTGCGTGTTTCTCTTGATAGTCTTTTACTTGACTATGAATTTTGGCGTGTTTTTCAACGCCATCTGTAATTGCTTCACCTTGGCCACGTTTTCCTTCTCGCGCTAGCGACCAAGAGAGAGGACAATATTCGTGACGTTCCAAATCGCTAGCACTAACTCTTAATGGTTCACCATTTTTTAATCGCCAAACACCGTCTTCATGGAGTTCAGCACCACTAAATTGGTCTGTTTTAGGAGAATCTTGAGCCAACTTATTTCTCCCCGCAGGCACTGTGGTGGCGGGCTCTTTCTTTTATTCTCCGCCGTCACGATTATGATGATTTCACCAAATACAGTAATTCTGTAATTCCTAGTCAGTGCGAAGCGGTTTAATATGGGGGTTATGTGGGCGGCTTGCTGAGGTTTATCTATGTCCGATGAAGAAGCAACATTACTGATACCGTTTGAAGACTATGAGGAGAACGCCGTCAACATCGGTACTCAACAGAAAAGTGCAGATATGAAGCGATTTATTGAACGCGTTCGTGAGGATGGATTATACCTTTTGAACGTCAATATCACCGATGCTCGTATCCGTTCAATCGCTGCTTTCCTTAATAATTTTGATTCGCCTCGCATAATGGTTGTTTCAGCTCGTCAATACGGACAAAGGCCAGCCCGTCTTTTCTCAGAAGCAATCGGCGCAAATTCCGCAGTCGGCCGCTTTATTCCTGGATCACTTACAAATCCAGTTCTTCGTTCCTACGTCGAACCAGATGTTCTTTTCGTAACAGACCCTGCTGCTGACCAGCAAGCATTGATCGAAGCGGTTAACTCCGGTCTTCCAATCGTGGGAATCGTGGACGCAAATAATAATCTTCGTAATGTTGACATCGCACTTCCTGCAAATAACAAAGGTCGTCGTTCTCTTGCTCAAATTTACTGGCTATTAGCTCGTGAAGTACTCAAACTTCGTGGAAAAACCACAGATGAAGATTGGGCTAAGGAACAAGAGCTTGAAGAGTGGCAATCAACTTTCTGAGCATTTTTGAATGACTCGAAAAGAGTCAACAAACTTGGTATCATCATTGTTTGAATGATTTGATCACATCAAAGTTTTAATTCTTTGTAGGATGAAAGAAAATCTGATGTGGCTTGGGCGAATTCTTCCCCACTTACCTTTCCATGCATAATCGACCTTATTTTTTTAGCACTAGGTAATCCTCTGGTAAAAGAAACTGCATGTCCGCGTAGATTTTTCAAATTCAAACCAGTAGTTTCAGCTGCTAATTCAATATACCTGTCCCAACACCATCTTCTGGTTTCAAATTGCTGACCTACTTCCGATAAAGAATTCCAATTGCCCTCGAAATGTTCTATCCAAGGTAATTGGTTTGTATCCATCCAGCCCAACTCTACTTTCATTTCACCAAAAATGGATGGCCGGCCAATCGCCCCTCTTCCTACCATCAATCCAGCGGCCTGTGTTTGTAATAAGCAGGCAGAAGCAGAAGCTCCGTCGACAATGTCGCCATTTGCAATCACAGGGACTTCAACCGCTTGAACTGCATTTGCAATATAATCCCAATCCGCTTCACCAGAATATCTTTGCTTGAGTGTTCTACCATGAATACACAATCTTTGAACCCCTACATTCTCTAATTCTTTGCAAATTTCAAGTGCATTATTTTCTCCTTTACCAGTCCCCAGCCTCATTTTTGCAGTGACTGGGATATCAATTCGATCAACGATTTGAGCGCACATATCAACCAAACTTTCAGGTTCGGCCATCAAAGCAGCCCCAGCACAAATTTTGGTTACCTTTGGTGCAGGGCAACCAAAATTCAAATCAATAATATCGGCATTACTGCTAAGCATCTCAGCAGCGCGAGCCATATCTTCAGCAACCCCTCCAAATATTTGAGGAATAAATGGGTCTTCTTCCTCACAGGTTTCCATTCTACTCCAAGACCTTGCCGCTTCACGGGTCAAAGCAGTTGAATTTGTAAATTCGGTTATAGTAAAATCAGCACCACATTCTTTGGCTAATAGGCGAAATGGTAAATCGGTGACTCCAGCCATTGGTGCAAGAAATAGAGGGCGCTCCTCCCCATCCCATTCACCAGGCTTGGCTGAAATATATTGACTCATATTCATCCCTCAGTATTTACATTCAATTTTGAGCAGATTCAAGAAGTTCTGCAACACGGCGCATACGACGTAATACCTTGTCTAATCGTTCGTTTACACGCCGGGTTACATCTTCGGCAGTTTCTCCGCTAAGTCGGTGACCTAAAGGCAAACGTCCACCCAATAGGTTAAGCAGTAACATCTGTTGTTTAGAATTTACATCTTTCAATAATGATTCCACATCTCCAACCTTCAATTTACCTTTCTTTAGTTTTTGAATCAACTTTGATTGTTGAGTTTCATTCAATATTCGATTAAACCCGCCCTTCTTTAGCATCCAATCTTCACCACGACGCTGATATTGAGCTACCATCGCTGACCACAATGAGATTGAAAGACGATCTGTCCTTGCGACACGCTCTACCATTCCTGATGCTCTAAAGCGCTCTAAGATGCGTCCGATACGAGGCTTGGGCCCATCGAGTAATTGCGCTGCTTCATCAAGAGATAACGGTGCATTTCGACTTATTAGAATTTCAAATAATTTACACGACAAGGAATCGGCTTCGGATTCTTTTCCTGGTCTTTCTCCAAGAAGTCCAAAATCACCAAGCCACTGTGAGAGTAGACTTTCACTGGTTTTTGGAGTAAGTGGCCTATGGTCGACAATTCCAAGGCATAACAGTGGAGTATCTTCTTCAGGTAATTCAAGTGCTAAGCGGCAGTCAGTGCGAGTCCAATTTGTTTGAAGAAGAGACATTCTTTGATCAATAATTATTTTACATTGAACCGAGAATAATTCAACAGCGTTTGAAATGCTACCTCCGCGCAGGTAGTATCTTCTCCACCCTTTCCCCTCATTGGTGTAACTAATTATTCCCGCCTCCACTAGGCGAGTTAAATGATGGTTCAATGATGCAGGGGTCAGTGCGAGTTCATCGGCTAGCATCTGTGCATCCCAGCCTATTTCAGGGGATGCGAAAATATGGTCGCGAAGTAATCGATGTACGGGATTTGCCATGCCATAATCAGCCATTGCATCGCCTTTTTTTCGTACTAAGCAAAGCGTATCTGTAAACCAAGTGACTAAACTATCAACGTCTCTATCACTTGTTGGTAGCGCGACTTCTTGTAATCGTACACTGAACATTAATCTCTACCAATGGGAAGTGGTAGCCAAGAGTCTTTGAAGACTTTGTATCAATTGCTTGTCAAAAAGCGTTTATTGAATAAAGTTAGTCGCGGCGTTGGTCGTCCCATTCATAATCAACAGGCACTGTGCCATGCCAAGTCATATCCATATTGATGTGAGGCATTAATTCAACTCTATCTTCGCGCAGGATTCCTCTTCTTCTCAGTACTTTGACAGCAGAATGAATGGTAGCTCTCGAACGACCGATACGACGCGCTAATTCAGCCTGAGAGCGCGGAACCCCCTCTTTGTCAACATTTTCAAGAATCAATCTTTGCACTAAGGACAAACCGATTGGTAGTGCATTTGCTGCAGCTTGATCGCCTATATTCATACTTCTTAATTCTTCAATCTGACTCGGTGCACCTGCAAAATAACAAGTTCTTCCATTTACAGGCATGACAACCACACTTTTACGCACTTGTAATACATCAAGGTGATGACGCAGAGTTCCATTTGCAGCACTCAATACAGTTTGTAATTCACGATAACATAAACCAGGGTTTGTTTCTAATGCAGCGAGAATTCTTTGGCGTTGTGGATGATCATGCTGGTGTTTCGATTTACTTGAAACTCCGCCGAGAGTAATAGCTCCAATGGCGCTTGCAGCAGCGACCATACCACCCGCTATACCAGCAATACCTCCAGTTGCACCGAGTAACCCAGCAGCCAACCAAGGACGCTGACGAACCCACTGCGATAGGAGAGGCATACATCCGGGTTGGACTCTTCCCTTCTTAATCCATTGGAGTATTGTTCAAACAATAAATCAGTTTTCACTGCGAACAGAATTCTTTTGAATTTTCAAGTGAGCTACTAATGGTGAAAGCAATCTTCCACAAGTTCGTCCATGTTCTGATAGAATGTATGAGACACGGATTGGTGGCCCTTCATCCACTTCGCGAATAACCAATCCTTCTTCGACCAGGAAACGCAATTTATCACTTAATGTTCTAGAAGATATGCCGGATAGCATCCCTTTCATTTCATTGAATCTACGAGGTCCTGCAATGTATAGAGTTGAAAGTATTTCGATTGTCCAGCGAGAACCAAATACGTGTAATGCTTCAACTGCTGCTTGAACTTCCCAAGTTGTATCCCATGGTCCTTTGTTGGAATGATTTGCAAAAATATCTCTAATGTTACTACCGCTTTTTATTGTTTTATCAATATGGTTTTGAACAGCCTCAAAGGAGTCTTTTGGTATAGTGAGTGCAGGTTCTGGCATAGTTGTCCCCAAACAGCCGGTTAGCCAGAACTACTTAATTTCTTTTCTACACCGAGTAGGAGATTGGTTACCGATTGTTATTGGCGTGATTGATAATTTGAATTACAAATTAAACAAAAGTGAACAAATCCGACTTATCCTTCAAAGAGGGGATGGTGCTACGGGTTGTTATGGTCAAGTCGGTTATACTCGCTCGTGGAGGTGTGCTTGGCCGTAACACAGGCTTAGGTGGAGCACATCACAATTTGTTAGTTGCTCTCAGAAATGGTGACATCCAAGGTTACCAACTGGGAGCTACATGCGAGTATGATTTAGCAATGAAAACAAATCCAGTCAAGCGTTTATTGATGCGCTGGTGGTCACATCCAAGAGTTGTAAAAAGATTCGTAAATTCATCCGCAACTTCTGGCAATTGTGATGTTTTACATATTACTGATCAAGAACAGGCACATTTAGTTCCAAAAAACTGTAAAGTTCCAGTAGTGGTAACAGTTCATGATTTATTTCATTTATTTCCTAAACAAGTTAAAATCGGTAAAGAAACAATACAAGTGGGTGAGGCAAAGCCACCAAGTTATCGCTCAAGAGATTTGAATAAACTAAAAAGTGGATTGATGAGAGCAGATCTGTTAGTTTGTGATTCAAGAGCAACTCTATCTGATTGTAAAAAATATTTTCCAAATGTCAAAAGCATCTGCGTTCCGCTTGGACTTGACATCGATGCCTTTGCAAATTTCGCCCAAACAGATTCACAGGTAATGGGTCCAGCACAAAATTTGCCCGAAGGTTGTAATCTCCTAATCGTCGGCAGCCATGACCCGAGAAAAAGATTGAAATTCATCTGTGAGGTATTGGGCGGGTTGGACGATTCAATAAAAAATGAAATTCATATTCATCATGTCGGTAATGCTGAATGCCCATATGGTGGCCCATCTACACATCAACTAGCAAAACAAAACAATGTTCAAAATTGGTATGGAGTTGGAACAAATCTCAGTCATCAAGAACTGATGTGGATGCGCATCAAATCAGATGCACTATTATTTCCTTCAGGCAGTGAAGGGTTTGGCTATCCGCCTCTAGAATCAATGGCTTGTGGAACAAAAGTTCTCTGTTCGAATCTTGCTAGCCACAATGAACTGATGCCTGATAATTCTTGTATTGCGGCTGATGATGTCGCTGCATGGAGAAAGGCGATTGTTGAAATTCATTCACAATGGAAGCAATCCGACGGACCGATTGCTGCAGATCAAGAATTGATTCAACATTCACGTAATTTCAGCATGAGTGCCTTCAATGAAAGAATGGCTGAAGCCTATTCAATGATGGAATGACAACAACTGGCTTGAATAATTAGAGCGATTTGTTCTTGAACAGGTGGTTAGTGGGCGGTAATATGCAACCTATTCAGAGTGTGGCAATTGTCGGTGCAGGAAATATGGGGTCTGGGATTGCGCAAAAAACGGCGCAAGAGGAATTCGATGTCCAAATGGTTGACAGAGAGCAACAATGGGTTGACAGAGGACAAGATATTATTGCAACTTTTCTCGATGAGGCTGTAGAACGCCGAATCTTTAGAGAAGCACAGGTTGAAGCGATAAAAGGTAGAATCACTGGCGTTGTCGGTGTTGAAAATACTGCAACAGATACTGATTTGGTAATAGAAGCAGTGTTCGAAGATTTTGATGTTAAAACAGCGGTTTTTGAAACATTGAATTCCGCCTGTGGCGACAATACAATATTCGCATCCAATACTTCTTCATTATCGGTAAATGAGTTGGCAAAATCATCTGGAAGAGCGGATAAATTCGTAGGACTCCACTTCTTTTTCCATCCTGCAAAAAATCGTCTTATAGAAGTAATTCCTGCAAAATCATCATCTGCTCA
Organism: Candidatus Poseidoniaceae archaeon; assembly: GCA_028353405.1. Lineage (GTDB taxonomy): Archaea > Thermoplasmatota > Poseidoniia > Poseidoniales > Poseidoniaceae > MGIIa-L1. Next base: position 27,202 of record JAOMOG010000001.1, read on the forward strand.
AACCATTGAAAAAGTTGTTCAATACTGTAAGATGTTAGGCAAAGTTGTCATCGTCTGTGCAGACCGTCCCGGCTTCGTAGTCAACCGTTTCTTCGTACCATGGCTAAATGAGGCTTGTTTACTATTAGAGGAAGGAATTGCATCTTCAGCTCAAATTGATGCGATTTCTCGTAAAGCATTCTCAATTGGATTAGGTCCGTTTGGATTAATGAATTTAACAGGTCCACCGATCGCATTACATTCAACAGATTATTTGTCTGAACAATTAAACACTCCTCGTTATCATGGTGCTCAAAATCTAAGAGATTTGGTAGCAGAAAATAATATGTGGGAGATTTCTCAAGATGAACAATATGATGAATCTCAATATAAAATAGTTTCAGAACGATTACTCGGAGTTGTTTTCGGAGTGGCTGCGCAAATAGTTGACGAGGAAATCTGTTCCATGGAAGACGTTGACCGCGGTGCAAAGGTAGGGCTTCGTTGGGCTCGTGGCCCATTTGAATTAATGAATAAGGTCGGTCTTGAAAATGCCCACAGAATGGCCAACCAGTATGCTGAATTGGCTAATGGTGGTTGGGATGTACCAGAAAACCTTAGCAACCAAGGAAATGCAGATTGGAATTTCAAGGTTGTAGATACTTCAATCGACAATGGTGTTGCTACGATTACGATTAATCGTCCAGAAGCAATGAATGCTCTAAATGAGACGGTAATGGCTCAATTGGGCAGTGCATTGGATGACGTTAATTCAGATTCTTCTGTGTCAACCATAGTGCTAGATGGCGCTGGTAAGGCCTTTGTTGCAGGAGCAGATGTCAAGTTCTTCGTTGACAAAATCCGTGCTGATTCAATCAGTGATATTTACGACTTCACAGCATTCGGACATCAAGTTCTAGACAAATTGGAATCTTCTTCAAAGACGACGATTGCATTGACTACGGGTTTAGCCCTTGGTGGTGGCTTAGAACTTGCACTCGCTTGTGATTATCGAGTTGGTACTCGCAGAACACAATTCAGATTCCCTGAGACTTCAATCGGAATCTACCCCGGCTTAGGTGGTTCACAAAGGCCAGCAAGAATTTGCGGTATTCCTATTGCTAGGTGGGCTGTTTTGGCAGGAAATTTCATGGATGCAAAAACAGCTAGTGATTTGGGAATGATCACCCATTTGGTTGATGTTGCAGCAGTAGATGATACTGTATTACAGATTTCAAATCAAGGAAAACCAGCCAATAAGTATCCTGGTCAAGCAGCAAACCTTCAATCACCAGTTGTTCAATTCGCTAATAATTTCTTTACAGATTCCAATATGTCGGACATAATGAAAGGAGTTTGCCCACAAGGTTTTGATGTTGAAGACAAATTGGTTGCTCGTCAAATGAAGAGTTTGAAATTCACAGCTCCAATCGCTTTATCAAAAGCCAGTGAATTGATAGATGCGACTTCTTCAACTGATCTTTCAGCAGGGCTTGCTCTAGAATTAGCAGGGCTTAACGATATATTTTCAACAGCGGATTCATTAGAAGGTTTGAGCGCTCTAATAGAAGGAAGAAGACCTACTTATTCAAATCAATAATCCATTGATTAAGAAAACTCAAACCCACTTGCCTTGAATTGCAAGCATTCCAGTGATCAGAGCATGAACATCAATTTCTTCACCACTTTCACTAGCAAATCTGAGTCTGTTTTTGATTGCATCAATCAATTGTTCATCAACTTCTTCATCACTAATGAAGCGAATGAATTCTTCAATGGTTTTGCCTCTGCCTAATGCAATTGCTAAACGTGCTTTTTGCTCTTCGTCCTCGTCTTTAGGGTTTCTAACACTCATACAATCACTTCACTGTTCTCTATTATTTGTTGATACCATTCATCCCATGGAGTGACTGGTTCATCACTCCAACTTGACAAAGGTCCACTTGCATTAATTGTATTAGGGGCGTCGTAATCTTCATTGAAAGCGAGGTTGATTGCGACCTTTGGACCTGGTGCGCCAAGTACGATTGCTTGACGAAGGATTCCACTTCCAATCGCTAAACTATTGGTGTCGGTAGCACTCCAGTAAGCAGCAAATCCTGGATGAGTATGAACCCATGTTTTGAAGGGCATTCTAGCACCAACTGGAGGTTTCAGTGGTACTCTGCCAGAAGTTCCCCAGTCAATGAATACCTCATCATCTGCATCGATAAGAACTGATGTCTCAAGACCTGCTAACAATGATATTGCATAAACCGCATCCCATCTTCCAGCCAAAGCACTATTGCTTTGGAAATCGAGCAAAAGGGGCGAATTAACTTGCTTATTTTCAGCAAGATCACAGATCTGTTCCCATGTTTCCCTATCTTCACACAATTGTTCAATTTCTGGAATATAAATCATTCATTCACCTCCGGAAAATGCATTTGACCATAGGTTATACTGGCCATACTCTGTACTGGTGTAGGTTTGCCACGTAATTGCTGTAGAGCCCACTGTGCACCGAAAGCAGCAGCGTTGAGGAAGCCGAATTCCAGATTCCCTGATTCAAGAGCGCCTTCATGTTGGCATGATTTGGCAGGATGATCTGGAGTCATAGCTTCAACCAATGCATTTTGACTATCGCTTGTCATTACTAGGTGACCATCGCCGCCACAGCGTAAATCAGCCCAAGGAACTTGCAACTGGTGAATCAAGCGCCTTGGTTCAGGTCTATCGACGCAAACTATGACCAAATCAGCACCCTTTAGTTGCTCTGAGTAACGTAAGTCCTCTGCGATTGCTCTAACGGTTACACTTGATTCGCCGTTAGTAATGTGGCGTTGAGCTAAAGCGTCAACCTTTGCTTCACCAATGTCGTTGCTGCTAAATCTTTGATGTCCTAAATTGGTTGCTTCAACCAAGTCTCCATCCATGATTATTATTTGACAATTAATTCCTATTCTTCTCAGTGCAGGGGTTAAGACATCAACAAGTGTAGAACCTATTCCTCCAGCACCGATAATCAGTAGTGTTTTGCTATCCGCAATTTCCTTCATACAATATTAATCGATTGAGGACATATAAAGAATTGAACATGATAGCAATGTCTCGGTTACTGAGCACTCTTGATACATTCTAAGAGCAAGTTTTCAAGCGCATTCATTTGAACATCGATTGTGAAATTATTTTCAACATATTTGCGACCAGTTTTAGCCCATGATTTACGAGTATCTTCATCTTGGGATAAGCGATAAGCCTCCCCCCACAATTCATAATCTTCTCGTGAAATTAACATTCCACAATCAGCATTCTTCATCGTGTAATGGAATCCGCCTTCGTCAACCATCAATGCTGGAATACCAATTGCCATCGCCTCTAATGGAGTCAACCCGAACGGTTCGCCATGTGCGTGGCTAACCATGGCCACAGAGCCTCTAATCACGGCTCTAAGCGCTGATTGACTTAGTCGTGGCATACAATAAACATCAACACTCAAGGAACTTCCATGAGCTAGTATTTTCTCTTTATCACCCGTTTCTCCACCACCGATTTGAAGCAATGAAAGTCCTGTTCCTTGCAAAGATTGAACCGTCTCCCATGCACCTTTTACAAAGGATAATTTACCAATAGTTACAACATATTGATCCGGTAATTTATCTGCTTTAGATAGATTCTTTTCAGCTCTAATAAGCGCTTGTTGAATTTCATCAACAGCATCTTTCTCATCAGAATCTGCAAGTTGTGGCCATAAATCCCAATCCAAAACATGCATTAAATGCGTGGCTTCAAGCAATTGACCCTTGCTATTGCGGCGTGGAGCAGAACCATTGCTCTTGTTTTCATCACAAGCCAAATCGTAAATCTCCCTCAATTGTTTTTGAATCCACATTGAATTTCCAGAAATAGCCGAACCCTTCATCGCAGTTAATCGGCGAACTAGCTTTTGGTCAACTCTACGCTGTTTTGCAAAAATCATATTGGTTAGCCACATTGATCTTTTTAATTTACCATCCAAGTGTCGATGAAGCACATCTTCATACAACCAGCGCGGTGGTTCAAGACAATGATAGTGCAATCCTTTACCAGTGAGAGTGTTATCAGAAACTGAATTTAGAATTTCTAATGTTCCGCGGCAAACTGAAAAGTGTACAGCATCATATTGTGACCAATCTATTTTCATATTTTTCCATTGTCTCGTGGCTGCAGAACTTTGCCCTGCGGTAATCTCAGTGATTGCACCTTGGGGCCAGGAGAAAGACTTCTTGGGCTGTATTATTTCAATATCACAATCACCTAACAATTCCTTTGCTTGTTGCGGAAATTGAAGGGTTGCGAGACTGACTTGCCATCTATTGGAGGCATGGCGAAGTAATTGCAATAATTCTCGTTCAGCTCCACCTAGAGTATTGAAAGAACCTCTAACAATCAAAACGCGCAAAGGAGAATCAGCAACATCAGACTCCTCAGCCATACTGTGCTGTCATGACTTACAACCTTAATTTGAACCCATAAAAGGGTAAATTTATGCTATATCTCTGGTAACTTTTACGCGGCGAATTGAAAAGAGATAAGCCGCAGGGCAAAACATGACCGGCAAGGTAGCGATGATTACTGGTGTAACTGGGCAAGATGGTTCTTACCTAGCGGAATTGCTATTGGAAAAGGGATACAATGTCTATGGATTCGTCCGCAGAGTTTCCCAACCAACTGTAGGACGCAACCTCATCAACCATCTGATGAGCAATGAAAAGTTTCACTTAATCAATGGAGATTTGACTGATCAAAGTTCTATTGACAATGCGGTAACTGCTTGTCAACCAGACGAGTTCTACAATCTTGGTGCTATGTCATTCGTTCCTGAATCATGGCGCTCACCGATGATGACCGCTGATATTACTGGTCTTGGTGCTCTACGATGTTTGGAAGCGATTCGTAAGAACGCACCAGATTGCCGATATTACCAAGCTGGTTCAAGTGAACAATTTGGTAAAGTGCACGAAGTCCCTCAAACTGAAGAAACCCCATTCCACCCACGTTCACCATATGGTTGTGCTAAGGTATTTGCCTTTGAAATCACTCGTAACTACCGTGAATCATACGATATGTTTGCTTGTACTGGAATTCTCTTCAACCACGAAAGCCCACGTCGTGGACTAGAATTCGTAACCCGTAAGGTGACAATGACCGCAGCACGTATCGCCCATGGATTTGATGAAAATCTATGGATTGGTAATGTTGAAGCAAAGCGCGATTGGGGATTTGCTGGAGATTATGTTGAGATGCAATGGAGAATGTTACAACAAGATGTACCATTTGATTACGTTGTTGCAACCGGAAGAACTCACAGTGTCAAAGATATGATCAACCTTGCATTCTCTCACGTTGGAATGATTTTGACTTGGTCAGGAGAAGGCGTTGATGTCATCGCTACAGACCAAAACGATGTAGTCCGTGTTAGAACTAATCCGAAATTCTTCCGCCCTGCTGAAGTTGATTTACTGATTGGCGACCCAGCTCTCTCTCGCAAGGAATTAGGTTGGGTTCCTAAGACCTCATTTGAGGAATTGGTCGCTATGATGGTCGATTCTGATATGGCAATTGTAGAAGAAGCGGTCAAGGGCGGTTATGCACCACCGATTCCACCTGAGTGAAATTACGGAGTGAGTTATAGTGGCAACAGAACAGTTGCCAATTTTGTATTCTTTTAGGCGCTGTCCTTATGCGATGAGAGCTCGTATGGCAATCGTTAGACAAGGCTTCAAAGTTGAGCATAGAGAAGTAATTCTACGTGATAGACCATCGCATATGATGCAGATTTCTCCCAAAGGTACAGTGCCTATCTTGTTATTACCTAATGGAACAGTCATCGAGGAAAGCCTTGAGATTATGCAACATGTTCGCGATTGGCAACCAAGTGAAGAGGAATTGAGTTGGATTGAAAGAAATGATCTTGAATTTAAACATCACTTGGACCGTTACAAATATCCCAATCGTTATGAGGATATTGATGTGATAGAGCAAAGAAATGCAGCAGTAAACTACCTTGACGATTTAGATACAAATCTCCAGTTGCTTGAACAAAATACAAATCTGAACGATTCATTATTCCCATTTGTGCGCCAATTTGCTAACCATGATAGAGAATGGTTTGATGCTCAACCCTGGACAAACCTTCACAATTGGCTATCCAAGAATCTTGCTAGTGCCGAATTCAAAACTTGTATGAATAAAAATAAGCAATGGCAACAAGGAGATGATGTCATTCATTTCCCGCACTCGTTGTAAGTTCGTTCAAAATCACAAAACGTTTTGCGCAATTTTACAAAATTTGTGTCGTGACAAATACTATATTAGATTGTAAGAAAGCCATGTTGTGGACAGATATTTATCCGTAATTATTGTGTCCATTATTTTGGTCTTATTTCCTTCTTTTGCCCAATTTACTAATGCAACTGAATCAGTAAATGAATCATCAACAACGAATGATAGTATTTTGTTAACAGACCAGTTCAATTATTCAATAGATTGGGATGAAGGAATGTTATACGGATGGGTTGGGGAATCTTATGCAGGATGTATCGGGCAATCACAAATTTATTGTTTGAAAATCACCGATAATACAGGTGAATTATATAGAATTGATTTTGAAGTAATCAAAATCAATGAAGGCAAAAATCAAATCATTTCAAATGTTTCAGTACATTATGCTGGTACTAATCAAAGATATGAGTTACTGAGTAGTAATATTGGATTTAATATTATCACCACAGAAGTAAACGAATTTGTAAATTTAATAATTCCTCATACATTTGGATTTAGTGACGGCATTTATTATAACGGGGAAGAGATACAAGGTACTTCACAAGATTTAATTGCAGATAATACAAATGGTATGTTCAGGGTCATGTTCGATAGTTTTGGAGAACAAATGCAAATCCAACAAATATCAAGTGTTTCAATGATTAGATTAGCAGATATGTATAACGTTTCAACTCCTGCACAAATCTCAGCTAGATATTCAGTTCTCAATGATATTTCATTTTTAGAAAATAAAATTTATATTCACTCTTGTAGTGCGAATAATTGCCAATATAATGCTTCCATTTCATCAATTTTGGAGAAAGGTAATAACCTCTCATTTCTTTCATTGAATAGTGACTTTAGCACTTCTTTAATTTTTTCTATTCAATCATCAGGGTATTATATAACCAAAATAGTTCCAACGGAATTATATTCAAATGAAGATGACTCAATCGTTTTTACTTTTGGTTCAGGGACATACTTCCAGTTTGAAGCTGTAAATAATTATAGTCATTCCTTTTCCAATCTAAATTTTAGTGGTTCACCTGTCCATTGTTCACAATTTTGTATAATGAAAGTATCGAGTTCTCTTGATGTGGACTGGGCATTTTCAATGACATCCGAGAGAATATATCATTCCACTTCAAAATCGATTTTGGCACAAAATCCCAAAGGAGATTATTTGGTATATTTGAATAGAGGAATAAACGGTTATGGGATTCATGATTTAAAGCAAAACCAAACAACTTATTTCGATCCACAATCTAGTCTCAATAACCATTGCAGCTCAGCATTTCTATTGATTAAGAATGATGGTTCATTCGGAAATGCTTTTTGTTATGAAGAGGGAAGTGGGAACAACCAGAATATGGATGCGTTCGATATAATTTGGAAAGGAGATTTATTATCAATTGGAGTTCATTCTTCAGCCCCTGAAGTTCAAGCTTCCACTCCTGAACATACTTTTGACACAAGTTGCCACGTCGCATTATATGATACTTCAAACTATAACAATGTCACACTTTTGAATGAATCTGGTTGCCTTGGCCATTATGTTCCTGGTAAAAAATCTGTAATTGGTCCTCAAAATGAAACTTATGAGTTCTCAATTTATACCAATTTAACCTATAATGATAATGAAGAATTGGTCTTCTATTATGTTTTAGAAAAAGATAAACCTGCGGTCAATTTTTCACAATGGCTCAATTATCAGCCTCCTGTTGATGAAAATGAAGACCAGACAAATAACTCAGGCGAAAATAATTCTAACTCCAACAATACAAATTCAAATAATTCTGGTTCAGAAGGAAATAATTCAAACAATTCGAATAATTCAAATAATGAAAGCGGTCAAAATGAACTAGAAAATAATACAAATCAACAAGATTTGGATAACAATTCCAGTAATTCTTCACAAGATAACGAAGGTCTCAACAACTCATCCAACAACAACGAAAAGCCAAGCGAGGGTGCTGAAGGAGATGAAATCCTATTTTCAAGCCAATTGAAAATATACTTAACGGCCGGTCTTTTGATGTTTTTAGTCTATTTGTTAACAACAACAATTTATTCAAATAAATTTGATAAATGATACTCAAAATCGGTATTGATTTTCATGTAATTTTGCTTTGTTGAGCAGTATTTAATGGCACAGTAAACCGTTCTTCAAACTGTAAAGTCCGTAGGAAAAATCAGTTGATAACCGTCAAGTGCTTGACCGAAGGTGCGATTCCCAAATCATCCGGGAAGAATTTGGTAGCGATCGGAATTTGCATTGGTGACATTTCAGTGCCAACCAAAGCTACTCGACTAGGTTTTGAATCGGAGAGAATCTTTCTTCCGGTTAATGGAGCGATTTTATTGCTGAAATTCATGATATCCTCATGACTTGGCATATTCTCAGCGGCCAAGTTCTCCCTACTATGCCCAACGTAGACATAGCCCTTATTTTCAATGAAATCTGGGTCAGCCCGCAAATCAAGTTTTGCAAATTCTTCGATATTCTTATCAGACATATTGATGCCCTTCATCAATGTATGACGGCAAACGATTCTAGTATCTAATGACGGCAATAGGTCGATGGTTTCCTCGAATTTATCCCATGCATTTGTATTCCATTTTGGCTTGCATACAGCATCAAAAATCTCCTTATTCGGAGCATCGACTGAAACATATAGTTGAGTCGGTAAAACGTCGAGATTTTCGATCACCTTAGGTAGGGTTCCATTGGTCACCAACATCGTTGTCATTCCGTGCTCGTGACATAATTCCATATATTCACTAAGGCGTGTGTATAGAGTAGGTTCTCCATTGAGAGAGATAGCAACATGCTTTGGATTTTGAGCAGATAACCATCTTTCCTTTGGAACTTTATCATTTCCTTTGAATCCAGATAATAATCGTCGTTGTGCACGTACTGATTCATACAACATGTCAAGTGGGTCCTGGTCAGAAAGTTCTAGCGAATCCATATGCGGTTCTCTCCAGCAGTAAGTGCAAGCGAGATTGCATTGATCTACCACTGGTGACATTTGCATGCAACTGTGGCTAGCAACTCCGTAAAATTTTCCTTTGTAGCATTGGCGATCTCTAAGTAGAGATTCTTTGGTCCAATGGCAGATTTTGACACCACCATGTTCTCCAACAATGTGGTAACGTTGTTTCTGTAACTTTGCTTTGAGTGCTAAATCCATCGGTTTCACTTCCTCAGCCGATTTTCCACTGTCGAGAAGCAAATGCGACTCTGTTAGGAACTGGCTCGGATAACCGATGCTAATGCTAACCCCGTTTCAACTTCGCGATTAGAAAAAACCCTGCAATCACTTGTTTAACATAGGTAAAAATGCATTTGCAGCCTTTTCAGCAGCATTTGCAACATCATCTAAGCGTTGAAGGATTCTATACATGTGCATAGCGGCAAGTGGCTTGTCATCACCTTCTGAGAACACATAGGCAGCAGCTGTACTTTCGCATTCATCAGCCTTATGTTCAAGAATATTGACTTGCATAATCAAATCATTGAGAACAGCCATTTGCATTGGAGCAAATCCGGATTGAGTTAATACATTTAGTTGATCCACTGCTTTAGAATATTTCTCAACAGTCTTGTGAACTGCTTCAGCCATTATTTTTAGATTATCTCTTGCTTGGTCATCTACCATCAATTCTCTAAAGGAGATTTGTTCTGCAACATTTTGTGCATAATCTGCAATTCTATCTTGGCGTGAAAGCATATGCAAAAATGTATCACGTCCGATTGCAATTCTTACACCAGTTCCGATATGATTGCGTAGGTCTGTTTTGATATTATCAGCGTCTAATTCAGCAGAGATGGTCGCTTTGATGTGTTTGCTTGCATCCTTGCCTTGTGATGCTACTGTTACAGCGGTTAGCATGTGTGTAACAGTCTTCTCAACGGACTTTGCATGCTCATAGAACATGTCAAACGGTGTTGAGTCAAGTGTCTCAAATGGTGTTTCCATCAAGATGTCTTTGCTTTCTTCCTTGTCAGGGCGCATTACAACCGCTAGAGTTATTGCGATTGCAGACAATGTCACTATTGCAACATTGATTGGGCTACCAGCGAATAGGATTACGAAAAGAACAGCACCAGCGGCAGAGATTGGTAGACTTGCTACCCAACTAGCAGCAATCTTTCCAAATACTCTGAAATCGACAGCACCTGCACCACCTGCAAGTCCAACTCCAACTACAGCGCCAACTAAAGTGTGGGTTGTTGAAATCGGAACAGCCAGGAATGGCATTGAGAAAATTAGCACTGTTGTTGCAGCACCAAATTCAGCAGCGAAACCCCTTGAAGGAGTAATGTGAGTAATTTTCTTGCCGATAGTATCCATTACTTTGTAGCCCCATGTTGCCACACCGACTGTGATACCAATACCACCTATTAGCAAGAGGAATAGAGGTACTCCGACGTTTCCGTCGGTCAATGTACCTGTTGTAGAAGTTGCAATATCATAAATCGCTGCCATCGGTCCAATTGCATTCGCAACATCATTTGCACCGTGTGCGAATGCAACATAACATGCAGTGATTATCTGTAGCCAAATGAAGACGTGTTCAACACCTGCCATTCCTTCTTCTTTGAATTGATAACGCTTTAGTACACCCCATAGGATCAAACTTGCTAACATTCCAATCGCCAGAGCAACTACTAGACTGTTAATTGGAATCCATGCTCCATCTGCGAATGGGTTGAAAGTGGTACCTTCCTTTGCTGGTAACCAAGTCTCTTTGTTAATGTAGCCTGCATTATCTAGGTTTGAATAAAATCCTTTCAGTGCTTTGAATTGGAATGCGAGGCCCAAAACAAAAAATGTAGGTAAAGCAAGAATTGGTGCTAACTTTTTGGTTTGTAAAAATGGGTCTTCACTATTGAAGATTAGTCGCTTGATTACAAAGAATGAAACGAAAGCAAGAATTCCTCCTAATAATGGTGAAGCAATCCAACTCAATACAATTTCTATTACCTTATCCCAGTTCACAGAAGAAGGTTGGATGTATAATCCCATTCCGATTACGCCACCGACAATACTGTGTGTGGTAGAAACAGGCATACCAAATCTTGTTGCGATTGTTAGCCAAATAGCAGCAGCCAATAACGCTGCCATAAATCCATACATCAATTTCTGGCTTAACTCCTCTGTGAAACCAACATCTCCAAAATCAAGAACTCCCTTTCTGATCGTTTCAGTTACATGACTTCCAAAGAAAACGGCACCAGTAAATTCGAATACTGCGGCAACGATAATCGCACGACGTAGAGTCAATGCGCCCGAACCAACCGAAGTTCCCATTGCATTTGCAACATCGTTTGCACCAATGTTCCAGGCCATATACGCACAGACAAGAAAAGCAGTTCCGAGTAGTATGGTGGTTGGTTCCATGTGCCACTCTAGTTGCTATCGGTATATATTGAACAGTATAGGTAATCTATATAGGTCAATATATATTGGTGAGTTTATGGCTGAAGGTGCAGGTGGTTATGAGGTTCGCAAAGTGCAACTTACGGGCGGGGCAACTTATACAATTAGCCTTCCAAAAGCATGGGTTATTGAGAACGCTGTTAATGCCAAAGATTCCCTTAGAATCGATTGGAGGCCGAGTGGCGCTTTGAGAATCACTCCCCTCGACATGGCTGAAAACAAGTATCAAAGAGTGGTATTGAGTTGTAAAGAAATTCACATTGGAAGTTTACACGATCATCTAATGGGTGCATATATTTCAGGAGCTGATGAAATAATCATTACCGCCTTTCAAAATAATAACAAAAAGCACCAGGCCGAAATAAGACGCTTTTTGAAAAACACACGAGGATTTGAGATAATAGACGAAGAAGATGGTACAATGCGAATGGTTTGTTTAATGAATAGTGGAGAAATGCCACTGTATGCAAGTTTGAATAGAATGTATTCACAACTGGTTTCATTGATGAGAGATATCCTAGCGGTTTTTGATGGAGAGAATATCGAACTGATTGAAGATGTAGCAGAACGTGAAGCCGATGTTGATGCAATGTTATATCTGGTCGAGCGGCAAGTAAGAGTTGCATTAGATTCTCATTTGGTCGCCTCGTCATTGAAAGTTAGCAGACATCAAGCACTTGAATACTCCAATTTAGCCAAAAGCCTTGAGCGAATGATGGACCATGCATTTCAGATCGGTAACTACCTTTTAGAATTCGAAATGCCAAAACTATCATTGGAATCAACTCCTCTAAGTGCAATCCCTCGATGGCTAGATGCTTTGAAGGAATTGATGATAAATATCCGAACCCGAGAATCCCCCCGCATAGAAGCAGCTCGTAACGAATTAAAGCAATCCCAGAAAATTCTCGAGTCGCATGAGGAGATATTGATGAAAAGTAACAAAAAGGCCGGTACTATTCTGTTTGAATTTAAGTTATCTGAATCACTTAGGCGTCAATGTGCTTATGCGAGCGATTTTGGAGAGATTCTACTCAATTTGAAAGTTAATGATGAAATGTCATCTCGTAGAACAAATGAATAATAGTGTTTTTAAAAACACCTACTTTTATATTTACACCTGCGTGTTACTAACTTTACCACCTCCTAATATAGGGGTCGCTTTACAATTAACACTACAGGGATGTTTAAGACAAACCCGGAGAGATTGAAATGGATATTGAACTAGAAACATATGTTGAGCAAATAATGAACGCACAGAAAGTGACAAACGGAATCAAGTTATTTTCCTGGCTTGACATTTTCAAAAGAAACCAAAGTTAGAGCCTTCACCACCTTTGATTAAGGAACAGAACTGGTTCATTTATTTTTGACCCATTGTCCACTAGACTGGTCTCGATAGAACCTGTTACTACTTCCAGCTGGGAACTCAATCCATTCCTTGCCATCTTCCTCCATCACTCCACGCGTCGCATATTGCGGTGCTTCGGTCTTAGGTTGTGTAAGGTCCTCGGACGACTTTTTCCGATTTAGAAGGAACCCGCCTAACAACAATATGACGAGGAGAACGCCTCCAATTGTTGCCCATTTAATTATTGAAGATCCACCACCTTCTTCAAATCCTAAACTGGATTGTCTTTGACCTTCCGAACATCCTACCTGATTTGAGAATTCATCCTCTGGAGTTTTTGCACACTCATCAAGAATATCGACAATTCCATCATTGTCAGAGTCCCGTTGCCAACTTGAACATCCATCCGGTGAAACTTCTGGGTTAGAAGTGTCTGGGCAGGAATCATATGGATTGAAAACTCCATCCCCATCATCATCTCGTTGATTCCATGAACAACCATATGTATCAACTGTAGTATTACTTTCAGTATTGGGGCAAATATCGATTTGTGTACAATTTGAAGGACCAGACGATGGAGCATTAGTGTTGCAAACCGTATCAGAATCAGAATCAACTTGTAAATCAGAACACCCGAAATTATCAACAGTTGAATTGATTTCAGTTGAGGAGCAAACATCCCAGTAATCATTCACAAAATCCCCATCGCTGTCACGTTGTGTTTCACCACAACCTACTGAATCAGCAACTTCACCGAGACTTGTGTCAGGGCAAATATCTATGCTGTTTTGTACCGAATCTAAATCATCGTCTTGCTGTTCCCAACTACATCCCGTGCTATCGACAACCTTGCCAGATGGTGTGCTTGGGCAGGAATCTTTTCCGACACAACCCGATGGACCTGCACTTTGTGCATCTTCATTGCATACGCCGTCAAAATCCTCGTCCACCTGTTGGTCTGAGCATCCGGATTCATCAACAAGCATGCCAATACCAATCGGTGTATTAATACACAAATCTTGACCGTTCAGAACGTCATCCTCATCATCGTCTTTTTGCCCCCAACTACAACCGGTTTCGTCAGCGCTTTCATTCAAAATTGTATTTGAGCAAAGGTCTGAAGTGTCGACTATTCCATCGCCATCCGAATCAGGTGACCAAAGGTAGTATCCTTCCTCATGGTAATCATTCTCATCATCAACATGCGCAATAAACGAAGTTTGACCTGGGGAAAAGATAGGGTTTCCGATTGAAGTATTGACGACTTGAGGGGGCATGGCCAGTTCCAAACTTCCGCTACCATCAACGTAGTATGTTTGCATTGATGAATTATAATGCCAATCACCGTCGATTAGTGTTCTATTGACCGGCATCACATAGAGAAGGTCACTGCTTCTTGAAAATTCGAGAGAGAGCGAAAATGGCCTCGAATAGTAGTAGCCGTCATCTTCATCAAATGAGATCATTGATTGAAATACAAATGAATCCATCGAGTAAACATGAATGCTTTCCTCCGAATATGCATAGAGATTGTCACCGTCCGGCGATAAAAGAAGGTTATCGGCTCCTTCTATCGACCTACTTTGGAGCATGTATCCATCGTTAACATCCCACAGATTCAGTGATCGGGTCGTGAGGCCTATCAATGAAGTTCCATCATGAGTGAAGACAAGGTCTCGCGAATTGTGGTCTTCATCCTCAAACGCCACGACATGGTTGGTCAGGTCAATCACCAATGTACTCCTAGAATAACTGCTACTGGAATACTTTGACACAGCAAGCCGGGTCCCATCCGGGCTCAAGGCAGAATATCGGAGAGAAGAGCAGTCGGCACTCACAGTATAAATTGACGAGAGAATGTCGTCAATTGTGTCCCAAAGATAGTAACCACATTCTGAATCCCCCCAGTAATTGCTTTCCCAAATGACCAACAAGTCTACGCCATTTGGCATCCACAGAAACTCTCTAACATATTGGCTTTCGTTTTCAAATAGATGCTCCCGAACAGACGCAAATGTATCATCAACGAGTCTGATACCTTCGTTTTCCTTCATCGCTGCATGTTCTCCGGCAGGGGACCATTGAAGCGAATTTGAAACCAACTCATCAAGTGGTTCTGAAGACATGACCCAAGAGAGTACATTTGGACAGACTGTCACGTCAAAGAGTGGGCAATTATCCTGTGCGTCCACAAGGCCATCTCCATCAACATCACGTTGATTACTGCTGCAGCCATAGATGTTGCTAAATTCAGTCAGAAGTGTCCCTGGACATATGTCATCGGAGTCGGAGACTCCGTCTCCATCCGTATCTTGCAACTGTGACGGGGAACATCCATTGCTGCCTGCAACATCACTTGTTTTGGTTCTCGGACAGATATCATCTCGGTCATTGATTCCATCCAAGTCTGTATCCTTTTGACTCGGAGCACAGCCTTTGGCATCGGCGTTTTCATCTTCTGAAGTAGAGGGGCAGAAGTCCTGAACATCGGCGACGCCGTCAGAATCCTCATCGGGACTCCAACTGGAGAGGAAGTTATCATAACAGGTCTCGCTGGCTACAATAATTTCCTCATCTTCAGAAGAAAATACAATTTGTAAGGGGCCGTAGCCCCAAGAACAACCCTGATCTTGAGAATCAAATGATGTTTGTTCCTGCCATGTGCTTGTGGAAAGGATTCGGTATTCTTCATTGTAATAATACACGATGGAATCACCCTCACTTGAAAAAGTGGCTTCTGCTGATTCATATGGAGATGCAAATATTTCGCTGTAATCGGATGTTGAGTATACTGACATTTCGTAGTACTCGTTCATCAGTAGCATTGAACCATCAGAATTACTTGAGATTGGTCCTCCATACCCTTGAGAGAGTGTGAAACTACGCTTCATCACCCATTGATACCCAACAAATGGTATGTTCTCAAATTCGTATTCATTTCCCGTACCATCATTGTTCACATACCACAAAATATCTTCAGTAGGGTGGTGGGCAACCCATGATGCGGTCGAGGTTGTTCCGGTGACTTCTTCCCATTCAGGGCCCTCAAACATTTTATCCGCGTCGCCCCCGGTTGTGAATACAATTCGTTCACCATCACTAGACCATGTGGCAGCGTAAATACCAACATAATTGCCATTACTTGGCGTTACATCACCTGAGAACACTTGTTCCCAATCTGAGGTTTGATAAATTTCAAAATACATTCCTGAATACACCACGAGATATTCTCCATTGGGTGAGAAAAGAATGTTTTCAACCAAAATATTTGTTTCAACCGTTTCGAGCAAAACATTCCAATCCGAGTGCATATATACGCTAAAAGAGTAGTCTGCGCATTCTGAAAGAACGAGATAATCGTTGTAATCGTCGACTGCGAACACAGTGGCGTAATAGTAGCAATATTCGAGTGTTTGCTGACGGGCCACCGCCCAATCGCCTTCATACACCTCGCCTCTTCCAGAAGATTCTACTGATTCGAATCCGTTCAGTGTGACTTCTGTTGAGGGTTGAAGTGGAGCTATGCAGAGAAGCATAAGGATTGAAAGAAAGGATGCTAAAAACAAATCTTTCCTCGCTTCAAATAAGTCTGAGATGGCGATGTAGCGTTTCCGAGGGGCACACCTCTCTTCAGCCATGATGCTTTTAAGATGGATTTTGCTTTAATCATTGCTCCGGTAATACAAATTAAGGCCTTCTTTTCAATCGCTCAATCATATCTCTTTTTTTTTAACACGCCCACAGTATTCCTTGATATATCAGTGGCAAACCGATATCTTTTAGTGGGTGTTTATCATTGGGCTGTGGCAACTTTTTGACACGAACATAAACAGTGATTTATTAACCACTCAGTTAAGGATTTTTGGTTGCTATGCTAGTTGTTGATGATTTGAAGAAGGGATTCGGCTCTGGTAGCAGCCGTTTAGAGGTGCTGAAAGGAGTATCCATGGAAATGAAGCCTGGTGAATTAGTTGCTCTAATGGGTCCTTCTGGTTGTGGAAAATCAACCCTCCTCAATATCATTGGCGGATTATTGCCTGCGGAGAGTGGTGAAATCATTCTCAAGGGTAGAAAATATGGATTGAAAAATCCTTCAAATGTTGTTGATGTTAGGCGCGAATATGTTGGATGGATTTTTCAAGACTTTCATCTTCTCGACAATCTTTCTGCAATAGATAATGTGGCAATGGCACTTGAGTTATCTGGAATGTCATCTTTAGAGGCTGAAGAAGCTGCACGCATTGCATTAGTGAAAGTCGGACTTGAAGATAGAATGGAGCACATTCCAGATCAACTATCTGGCGGTCAGCAGCAACGCGTTGCTATCGCTAGGGCAATTGCTGGTAACCGGCCTTTGCTTCTTGCTGATGAACCAACAGGGAATTTAGATATTGCCAGTGGTAAAGATGTATTACAATTATTCAAAGATCTTTGTCATGATAAAGAAAACCCAATTTCTATTCTAATGGTTACGCACGACCCGAACCTTGCATCAAATGCAGACAGAATGTTATTACTAACAGATGGGATGACTAAAGCATCCGATATTCGTTCTGCTTGGGGCTTGGATGAAGATGAAGGAGGCGAAGAAGAATGACCAAAGCAGATATTTCTTTGCAGTTGGAATCTTCTGACTTTGCACCTTCACAGAGTTTGCCTAAGCGAATTATGCACAAAGTAACTGAAACTCCTGGAAAACTTCGTCTTGCTGGTTTGAGTGCTTGGCGTGGTAAGGAACGAGGTTTAGCAGTTATTGCGGGTGTTTTCCTTGCTTCTCTTGTCATCACCACCGTTCTTTCGTACGGCGTTGGTCTTTCCCAACTTTTCTTTGAAGAATCTCTCAAAAACGAGCCATTCGATGCCAAAATAGAATTTGCTCGAACCCCTGTAGAAAATTCTACCGGTTGGTCGAACAATACCAGCACAATGACGAGTGTGTGCGACGAGTTGATGGAGGAATTCACCGAATTCAGTGATTGTACTCTTGTCTTAGGACGTCAAGGTATTCACAGTGGGGGCTTTTTCAATCAAGAATTTGTTGTTGCTCAGCCTCTTGAAATGGTAGCGATTACCGATGATGCAAACCCATATTGGGGCAACGTTACGTTTGATTATCCAGAACTTGGCGACGCAGGTCCACCAATTTCCAACATGCGTTCGGTTCGCTTTTTAGGACCTGAAGCCTTTGATGGTGAATTTGCTGACAGATTAGGTGAGAACATCATAGCAGGAATGGGAGAGTGGCCATCACCAGAAAATGTCAGTGCTCAACGCGGTGTCATTCTCCCTTCGACCGTTGCTTCAGAAGCAAAAGCCAATGTTGGTGATGTCCTTGACTCTCTCTCATTCCATTATGTCGTTGATGAATCGACGCTGTTCGAAGGGACGGTTACCAATGAAAACTGCGACGGTGAAGTAACTCCTGAGCAGAATGAAATGGTGTACTGTCGGATGGAAATGACAGCGACCAATTTGACGGTTCTTGGAATCTATGACCCATGGGATTTCGGTAACCCGACACTTGGCCCAAACCCAATATTCACGACTTGGGAAGTTCTTGATGAAACCCAACGAGCAACATTGATCAATAATGACCACATGTACCTCGGTGTCACCATTGACCAAGGGCAATTGCCAACAACATCTACTGCAGATGCAGCAGAATGGCTTGAAGACCTTGGAACTCGCGTACAGGCTGGAAATTACACCGATGAAGGAATTGAACTGTATTACACTGATATCGTCAGTGGAACCATTCTTTTCCTCAATATTTTCTTAGGTCTGATTCAAATCTTCGATTACATCATCATGATTCCAATTGTTATTCTTTCAATTTCGGTATTAATCTATGGATTAGTGCTTTCCCTGGAACAACGACGTAGAGAAGTCAGTATACATCGCGTAATAGGTGCGGATGCCACAAGCCTACAAAGTATGGTGCTGTTAGAATTGTTCGTCATGTCTTCTGTAGCCTGGTTGGTAGGATATCTTCTAGCCTTATTTGCAGTCCCAATCGTTCTTTCAGCAGTAGGGTTCATGGAATTTAGAACCGGCGACTTTGATGTAAATCCGAGTTTGAGTATCGGTGCAACCATTTTCACTGCAGTAACAACTCTCGGTCTTGCTATGCTATTCGGCCGCAGCCGTGCCCGTGATTTCATAGAGCTTGAAATCGAAGAAGGAGTGCGAAAAACTTCAGCCAAAACAGAACCAAAACGCTGGCTTCACTGGCTTGCGTTCCTATTTGGAATGGTCGCAGTTACCGACACATGGCTCGAAATTAATGTTAATGAAGATGGTCTTGTTTCCAATTTCTTCATTGAAGGACTGCTTGGGATTTTTGGTCCGTTTGCACTTTGGATAGGTGGAGCACTTCTTCTCGGTAGAATTGGCGCCAAAGGTCCACAGATAATGCAACTAATATTCGGTCGAACATCTCTGTTAAAGGATGTAAAACGTGGTCTCAAAGGTTCAGGTTCAACAGAATCTGTAAACCGACTTGCTGTTATTATGCTACTTACTCTTTCAATTGTCACACTCGCAGCAGTTCAAGGCTATACGGGAACATTGGTTGATGAGAAGACCACAGATGCAACCGTTGGTTCTGATTTAAAAATCACTCTTGAGCAGAATTATAACGAATCAGAATTATTATCTTTAATCTCACTCTTTGCTGATGCTGATGTTACAGCCTCAGCAACAACCGTGCCGAGTCTTTTCTTAGAAGATTCAACTGGAGGAGATAAATTGCAAACATGGGTCGTGCTTGATGGGAATGAAGACATTCTTCGATGGAGTGAACAATCTATTCCAGGGACATCAATCGACGCAACAATGACTGCTTATCGCAACGGTGGTTTTACCG
This sequence comes from Candidatus Poseidoniaceae archaeon, assembly GCA_028353405.1. Classification (GTDB taxonomy): domain Archaea; phylum Thermoplasmatota; class Poseidoniia; order Poseidoniales; family Poseidoniaceae; genus MGIIa-L1. The sequence goes on from JAOMOG010000001.1 coordinate 47,126, forward strand.
CTGGAGAAGATGCTGCTTATTCACTGGATATTGCAGGCTCTGGGCGAGGAGATGAAAATCGTCTTGAAGATGTGTTGTTGAAACCGACAGACGCAAAATCCGAAGAACTCTCCTTCACCTGGGAAAAATTGAGTTTTAATTTCTCATCTGGCGGTGCAACTGAAAACGATCCAATGGCTCTCTTTTTAGCATATTCTTCGCTCATGGAAGGTGATTGGTCTGGATTAAATCTATCCAACCAAGATCTGAGTGGGCGTGACTTTGGTCCTGTTGATTTGAGCGGTACTGACCTCTCTAATACCAATCTAGCAGGTGCAAATCTTTCTCAAGCCTTGTTTTATGATACAAACTTAGACGGCGCAGACCTTTCTGGTGCGGACCTTACTGACGCTGTGATTGTCAATTTCATGAGTGGGTCAATGCAAGGTGCCAATTTCATTGGAGCGGATTTGACAGGTGTCTTCGGAATCGCAGATCTTTCAAGTGCAAATCTCGGTAATGCTACTTGTCCAGACGGAACTTCGGCCGAAGAGACTAGCTGTTCATCAGGACTTTCTCAAATTCCACCAGCACTTGCAGCCCCACTGTTCTTGGCAGATACGAATGTAAAAATTGTCATCACACCTTACCAATCCAGTATGTATTACATGGGTGTTCATGAATATATCCCTGGTGTCAGTTCAGTTGCTATGGATTCGTCATTGATTATCGGTGAATCCTCTTGGGAATCCTTTGTCGGTGCTGATGCAGTAACAAACCATACATCCACGACTTGGATTGTTGATGTTCAAGGATTAAGTGGTGATTCTCTAGAAGCCCTTGCATCAACTATGTCTGCAGACTTTAGAGTCTCCAGTGTTTTGGACTGGTCAAGTTCACACAAGAGTGTTGAGCGAGACGGAGGGCTTATCTTTGGAACGCCAGGTCTGCTTTCATTACAATTCGTTGTGGCTAGTATTGCCGCTGTCGCTTCAAGTTTCGTGTTTTTATCATTGGTATTGAGTCAACGCCAGAAAGAATTGGCAGTCCTCCAAGCGATTGGGGCATCTCCAAACCAAATCATTCGGTTGGTGTTGTTCGAGATTCTTTCCATCGTCATGGTTTCAATGGCACTTGGTATTGGTCTTGGAATAGGAGTGGCACTTTCATTCAACGGTTTCTTTGACATATTTGGATTCATATTCCAAATTTTCGGTGGCTCATCAACATCTATTGAACGAACCTTGGTCTATCCATGGTATCAATTGTTACTTGTGTCATTATCTGTATTTGCTGCAGTTGTTATTGCATTATTGGTGACAACTCGTAAATCCTTGAAATCTGACTTAGCCAGTGTGCTGAAGGGGGAGTGAAGATGAAAGAAAGTATATTGCAAGCATCCGGGCTTTACCACGTCTATGAATCAAAGGCTGAAGATGGTAATGTAGTTGCTTTACGTGGACTACACCTTGACATGAAAGAAGGTGAAGCAATAGCAGTTGTTGGTCCATCAGGTTCAGGTAAATCCACTTTGATGAAGTGCCTTGGTGGTTTGATGAAAGCCAGCGCAGGCTCGGTATCATTAGCCGGAAAGAACATGACTAGGCTGACAGGAAAGGAATTGGTGAAACTACGTCAAAAGACAGTATCATTCATCTTCCAAGAAGGTAATTTATTGCCGAATCTGAATGCTAGAGATAATGTTGCACAACCATTACGTCACCAAGGAGTATCCTCTCGTAAGTCCTTGAAATTAGCAGATTCTATGTTGGATCGTCTCGGCATCCTTCCTAGGGCCTATGCACTACCAAAGATGCTCAGTGGTGGAGAGCAACAACGAGTTGCTATTGCACGTGCTCTGATTACTAACCCACGACTTATTTTTGCAGACGAGCCAACAGGAGCACTCGATCCAGTAACTAGTCGGGAAGTTCTTGCTATGTTCAAAGATTTACATCAAAACGAAGGGGTTTCATTCTTTATTGTAACACATTCAAAGGAAGTAGCATCATTTGCAAATCGTTCTTTAGAATTACGAGATGGTCGCTTTGTCGCAGAACACGGTGATGATGTTGATGTTGAAGATTTGAGTAAGGATAGAGAATTGATTATTGATGAAACTGGTACAGTTACTCTACCTCCAGACTTACTGGTGAAACTTGGTGGAGCTGGTCGTTATACTGTTGGAGATGTCAGTAGTGGATCTCTTAAATTACAAGGAGAAGCGATTGAATCGATGGGTAAAATGGAACTTGCTAGTGCATGCCCAGCATGCAAGCATGATTACGCTGATAGCGAAGACCAATTATGCCCATCTTGTGGTTCAAGCCGACCGATGGTTGAGGTTTAGAAATGAAAAGATTTGTAACTGTTTTAGGATATTTAGAAGGACTTTCTTTCTTAATTTTACTAGGATATGCCATGCCTATGAAGTACTTGTTTGACGACCCTGCTCCAGTATCATTAGTTGGTGCAATACATGGTTTTTTGTTTGTAGCATATATTGCAGTATTGTTTTTCGGCATTGGAAAACACTGGACCAGCCGAGCCTTGATACACGGATTTGCAGCAGCGGTATTACCAGCAGGGCCATTTATCTTCAACAATAGGTTAGACTCTGGAGAGTATAAATTACAATGATTATACTTTAACGCCTTCAGGCCAAAGCACAAGAATCAATGTTTTCCCCCGAGTTCTTGGGGTGTGAGTTGTATTTCTATCCATCCAAACTAGCGATCCAGTAGGATAAGTTCCACTCTCATCCCATACTTCTCCTTCAAGAACGAGGTAACACTCTCCACCAGGATGAGTATGGGGCATGAAAGCATCTACCTCAACTTCAGAATCTGCTTCATACAGTACAAGTGAACAAGCATCTTCTCTGTGAAGTCTTCCAAGACGAACACCAGTTCCGAAATCTTTCCACTTTACATTTTCATTGAGCCACTCTCTATCGATGTTAAATCCGAGCCAATTAGCCATGTCGTGGGTGAAGACCATGTATTGCGGACATAGCGCCAGCGATTGAAGTTTGCTTTTTTTTTGTCTTTTGCCAACATTGAATAACTAGGGGGTTCAGTACCCCCTGATACTAAGATGCGTAAACAACGAGACCTCCCTGTTACAATTTATCGGATTTTGCTATACCTTTCTAGAATGAGGGAGTCATCACCAGAAACAAGAAGGCAAGTTAGAATTGAAAGAGCCGTTTGTATAGATCGCAAAGAAGTAAGAGAATTCATGATAAAGTTGGAAAATGGAGGCCTAGTGGCCAGCGAGGACACAGGTAATGTAGGTAGAGGGGGCCATCCAATAGTGACTTGGAATATTACTGAGGCTGGTAAAATGTGGCGTTCCGACATTGGTCGTTTTATTCAACTCGGGCAAAGAATGGAGATGTATCCAGAAGAGTTCTTCTATCTACCTTCTGATGCAATTTAGAGGGTTAATTTACCCCCTATGACTTACTACTTCGCATTATATGCATTACCCCCATAGGATTGTTCATGGCGGGTAAAAAAGGAGTTGACAAAGTATCAACTGGATTAACATCTCTAATCGATGAGTTCACTAGTTCAATAAAAGAACTAGTAAATGCTGGAGAAGAGACTGTAATTCATCTTGCAGTAGGCGGAGGGCGAGTAATCAGTGCTCTGGTTGATGCAACAGGATCGGTCACCAAAATAGGAATAGAAACAGCTGAAAATGTGGTTGGTTCTGTTGCAGGTGGAGTTTTACGCGTTGTAAAGAAAACAGATGAAGATAAGGAGGAAAAAGAATGATTGGAAGATTATTGACAGGAGGCGTTATGGCGATGGCTGGAGGATACCTAATAGGTGTTGCTCATAGTAGTTATCGACATTATTACAATAGATATGCAGCAGATGAAGATCTAAGACAAAGAGGTTCTATTCAGGAAGTTTTTGTTGTTGGTGAAACTAAGAAACCTGGGAGGGGGAAGAAGTGATACCAATACTTGCTGGATATGGAATTGCTATTGCACTAGGAACTGCATACGCGGTTTCACAGGGTGCTTCTGCTGGAACAGGTTATGCTGTTGGAAGAAAAGTTGGGCGTGTAGTTTGTGAAAAACTCGATGTGTTTGAAGGACGAGCAAAAGAATTCATCACACTACCTGTAAATGAATAAGTAAAGGTGAAGACATGTCAAATATAGTCCCAACTATCAAATGGGTATTCATGTCTTTTTTACATTCCTTTATTCCGCTTTTTGCTTCTTGAGCGATCCATTATATGTAATGTATAAATGGTATTATCCATTATTTGCAAAACCTACAAAATGAATACTGCATAGAGAATGTTAATGACATAGAATTGAAACGTAGGGTTGGTTGGTATGTTCGGACTTGATGACATTGCCAATTTTGATTTTCCAGGATGGTTAATGGCGAGTGTATTTTCGATACATAATCCGTTTGCAGTATATCTTTGGCTAGTTGTTGGTGTGGTAATTTTAAGATTCACATTCATTATCATTCCACTCGTGAAATTACTCAGTTTATTTAAAGGCGAGAGAAGTACGATTTTCACAGCTTTTTTTGATTTGAGGAAACTTAATTCGTCGGCCTTTAAGCCTTTAGAGCAATATATGATATTTGAAACCTCGAGAATGATAATCCCGGGTTTTATTGCGATGTTATTGAGATTGGCAATCGGTGAATCACCACATTACGAATGGAGTTTTACCCAACTACTAGTAGTTCTTCCTTCAATTTGCTTGTGGGTTTTATACAATATCATTGACATAAAAATTAGTAATAACACGATAGAAACAGCGACAAATCGTCTTGCTCCAACATTAACTGTTCGGGCGAAACCCCGCATTAAACCCGCTTCTATTGTTTCAGGAATCTTTTCAGGAATTGTAAAATTTAGAAAACAAGCGGAGGATGTGAGAAATATTGAGCCCGGTGAAAAATCTGAACCCTACAAAATGAACATTGAAAAGATGCGCGTAAGTTCAAATTATGATTCGGCTGATGGAATTGAAATTGAAAGTAAGTCTATTGATAATGAAGCAGTGATTCACAACTCCAAGGAACTAGCAAAAAAAGCACAAACCATTGCTAGCAATCTGTTAGTCGATGGAAAAAGAGCTGCAATTGCGGCCGCTGGTAAAACAGCAAAATCATTTGATGACAAGTTGTCAAATCAAATAAAATCCGCATTTGAAATAGAATCAAAAATGAAACGCATGTTTGTTTTGGATCTGTTAAATTCGTTGGGACCATTAATAATAATCTACACAATACTACCGTTTACAATCTGATGAGGGAATCAAATGTCCGAACTAACTTTAATCCAACTATGCGTAATTACGGTTTCGTGTTCAATCATTCCCCGCGGCATTATTTCGGTGATGAAAATTGCTGAAATGCTTTCAAATATTAAAAAAGAAATTTTTTCCCCTGAAGGCAAAGGTTCTATTCTCAAAGAATTTTGTAAACAAGAACTTGTATTGATTTTTCTATCAATAAGTTCACTTATGTTAGTTTCTCAATTAGAGACACTTGATCCAGGATACTATACAATACTTCCAGATGAATTCAAAGTATTAACACTATTAGTCCTAGGTAGTTGGTGTTTATTTGAACTCATTTTGACATTAAAGTTATATCAAAAACTAGATACAATAACGAATCCCAAAAATGCTTTACTATCAGTAATGGAGCAATCTGTCACACCTGCAATGAAAATGGCAATGAAGGTACAAGGTGGACCCAAGAAAGCAGTAATAAGAGCAGCAAAAATGGGTGTAGTAAAAATAACACAAAAGAAATTATCAGAAAACGAGGACGCCGAACCGAGTGCAGCATCTAATATCGCATTGAAAGCAGTTAATGTTGCTGAAACGATTCTGACTCTCCCCGAAAAAATAATTGATAAGGGAATGGAACTGACCAAAAAATATCAAGAATCAAAAGCGAAAAAGTTAGAAAAATATCCAGAAAGAAGTGTCAAAACAACATTGTTACTGATTTGTTGGTCAATTTTACCTGTAGCCTATATCGTTTTGTTGTCCTATGCACTTTGATTGAATGCGATATTAGCCGCCATGTTGAAGAATTGCCGGCGCTGACCCATGAACAGAGGGGATACGATGTCACTACTCATTCTGATGCGCCACGGTCAATCAATGTGGAACGCAGCCAAGTTATTCACAGGATGGGTTGATGTTCCATTAACCAATGTTGGAATCGATGAAGCTATCCAAGGTGGCAAAGATATCGCTCACCTGGAAATTGACGAAGTTCATACTTCAACTCTAATCCGAGCGCAAATGACCGCAATGATCGCACTAGCCCAGCACAATGGTGGTAAAACTCCTGTATTCCAATATACTCAACCAGAAGGTGGAGTTGAAAATGTTTCACAAAATGAGGCAAGAATGATTCAATGGGCTCAAATCAACGGTGATCAGTCTTCCAACAACATTCTACCTATTTTTGTTTCATGGCAATTAAATGAAAGAATGTATGGTGATTTACAAGGACTCAATAAAGACGATACTCGTCAGAAATATGGTGATGAACAAGTTCACATTTGGAGACGTTCATTTGACGTACCACCTCCGAATGGCGAATCTCTTGAATTAACTGCAGAACGAACACTACCTTATCTTAAACAATCCATTATTCCTTCTTTACAATCTGGAAAAAATGTATTCGTTGCAGCTCATGGTAACTCACTAAGAAGTATTATTATGTCTCTTGAAGGATTAAGCCGTGAACAAGTTCTATCATTAGAAGTTCCAACAGGAAGTCCAATCGTATACGAATTTAGCGATGATCAATGGAATCGATTACAATCATTCTAGAGAATTGCGATAGGTGAGAATATGGTAAAGTCTCTACCTAAAGTAAAAAGAAATCTACTCATCGTAGTATTGCTATGTTCACCTTGGTTTGCTTGCCAAGTTTGGATTCAGGTTTCTGCACCGAACGAAGCTTGGACTTCGATGCCAACCTGTCCTACCGATTCACAGAACTGCGTTCATTTAGGAGGAGGCACTTCACAATACAGAATTCCAACAAATATGAGTTCTGAATTACAATCGAATGCTACAACAGTTTGGTTATCGTTGCTTGAGTGGGTAGATTCTAATGATATAGAAACTCTGCACAAAGAAACTAATGGCACATCCGATTATTATGTTCATTTAGTCCAGAGGACCACATTTTTTAGGTTCCCTGACGACTTAGTGGTACGAATTACTCAGAATGAAACTGGCGATACAAGTCAAGCATTATCTGGTTCAGTAATAGAAATTCATTCACAAAGTCGTTTAGGAACATATGATTCAGGTGAAAATACTCGTCGCTTGGAATTGCTTCATAGTCACTTGAGTGATGCTGAATCAGTTTGGGATTATTAGAGTTCAGCAGAGATTATAACAACCATCACAATAAGTGGTAATATTATTGCTACTAAATTGGCTATGAGTGCAGATTTCACTTTCTCTGCTTCTGGGTGACCTGGTTCAGTAGCTCCAATGTTTAATTTAGTCGCCATACTGATTGCTCCAACTAAACTGATTAGCCAACATATGCCAGGGCCCATGAATCCAAAAATCGTAGAGACGATGCCCATTATTAGCCAATCTTTTGCATATATTTTCTTGTATGATCTCGCATGTTGCACAGGGATGTTGAATGGAGAAGCACCTTGACTCATTTGCGGATTAACAGTCCCCATCATTACTGGTTGAGGTGGTTGGTACATCACTTGAGGCCGAGGTTGTGGAGGTTGAGTTGTCACCTGCGGCTGAGGTTGTGGAGGTTGAGTTGTCACCTGCGGCTGAGGTTGTGGAGGTTGTTTTGTCACCTGTGGCTGAAAAGGGACCTCAGTTGCAGCAGGCCCAACATCACCTTGTACTACACTATCCTGAATATTCACGGTAATATTCTGTATCACTGTTTGAGGCGGAGCTTCACCCCAAGGAGAATTTGCTACAGGAACATCGTCATCTGCTGGTTGCACAACTACGGCTATGCGTATCAAACTTAAATTATTCTCCGCTCATTGGAATAAAACTTCTTTTCATCAAATGATTTTAAATGCCTTTAGCGCTTAATCACAACAGACGGACTACATGGCCTCGGCTCAAATCCGGTTTGGTGGAAAATATGGCAAATAGAAAAGACAATCCTAATGAATACAAATTTGGTCGCAACCACCGCCTCAAAGTGAAGAAAGGTAAGGGCAAAGTAAACAACCAAAATCATAGAACAATGAGTTCATTTGGTTCAAATAATTATGGCAACGATAATAATTACAAGCAAATTGATTTGCATAATAATGCTTTACATCAAGCCAAGGATAGAATTAAAGATGAATTAAGAGATGCATATTCAGATTCCTTGCCTGGAGTCAAATTCATCCACGGTAATAATAATGGAACTGCAATAAGAGATTGGTTGCGTAGTGAATCATTCCTACAATTCATTTCCAGCAAAAAAATGACTGCTAATCCGTGGTATAATAGTGACGGAGTTACTAATGTTTCATTTGGAATAAAGAATTGAATTTTTATTCATCATAAGCCTGCCAATCATCTTGACCAGGTTCTCTATACCACCAATAGCCATCTTCATCTTCAAACCATTCGACACCATTTTCATCAATAGAATAGCCTTCTTCCTCCTCCTCTTCATCTGGATTCACAAGACCAGACTCTTCAGCGAATTTCTTTTTGATATCACCGATATCATCTTCAGCACCTGCAAACACTCGATGCTCAGTACGGATTTCTGACTGATGGTCTCCAGCAGCTATTGCCTCATCGGATTCTGCGTAGAATTCATCGGTCATACGCGCTTTAAAATCATCAAATTCATCACGTCCATAACTTCCAACAAATTCTTCACCGCTAGCAGTCATCAAGTCATCAAGATTCTTTCTCTTACCACGCTTTAATTCCGGAGCATCGGGAACGTCACCAGCATAAAACGCATCCTCTTCTTCAGAGATTTTAGGAAAAGTTCTACCATTAGGATCAACTTCCTCAATCGCTTCAATAATTAGGTCATGTTCCTCTTCATCAATGTTTTCTTCTTTGAAATTTTGACCGACGATTTGGACTAGTTTTTTGAGATGCTTTGCGAGTTTCGTTTCATTCCCACTGTTTTCTTTGACGAGCTTCTCAACCTGTTTGAGTAACCTTTCGTACGGGCTTCCGGTTATCGCCCCGAAAATCCGCCCAAGACCCCCCTTCTTCTTCGCCATGTGACAGCCTTTGCCAAACACCCTCTTCAAAGATTCCGCTAAAGTGTTTGAAGATAACCGCCCTTATCATCTGTGAGGGATTGGCCAAACTGAGCGAGATGGTTGAACAGTGGCTTGTAGATTTGATGGCATCTTATAATGCTGAATCTTTAGCCAAAAAAGAGCAATATAGCGCGCAGGTGCATATGCGGGGGCATTTGTTTGAAGAACTGGTCTGGTGGGCACTGCAGGCTTTACCCGATGAGATCTTAGTTGGATTAGATGTTGATTCCAAGTCAGCGAATAGACTTGACGTTGAAACCAAATATCGTAGTTTTAGTCATCGACGGAATTTATTTCAGGGCCAAGGATACATAATTAATGAAGCTAGAATTGTTAATCGCGGAGATTCATATTCAGTTCATCACCTTCCTGAAGAATGGACTGATGGACTTTTCTCAGGAGATAGAGGTTCGAGGGCTGGAAGATTTACTCATTGGTTGCATACACATCCAAATGCTCCAGCAATCCCTAGTAATGCTGATGCTGATGCGGCTCAAGAGACAAATGGGGTCGACATGATTCTTGGTTTAAGATTCAGCCCCGAAGGCCCACTTCCTTGGTTTGATGATGTTGAAGGTCAAAGAAGAACAATGGGTGATGCTGCAAAGGTAGTAAAGAAATCAGGCAAGAAAAGGCGCTCTTTTTTTGCAAGAAATAGTCTACCAGTACTCGGGGTAGCACCGAGCGGGCATAAAATTCATGAATTACAATTAATTGCATTTCACAAATCAGGTGTGGGAATAAATGTGATATTGGTAGATGAAGAGGGATATCCAATTGAATAATAATAAAAATTGTATTTTCTGCAAACACAATATTACAATAACAAATGCACACTCGGAAGTTCATGCACCCATCCTACAACGTCTTAGGTACAAAATTAGAACTTTGTTCAAATGACCCAGTAACAGGCTGGTTTAGAGATGGTTGCTGTAACACAGACGATAACGACAGAGGCCTACACACAGTATGTTGTGTCTTGACGGAAGAGTTTCTAGAATTTGCAAAGTTGCGAGGAAATGACTTGATCACACCTGCTCCACAGTTTGGTTTTCCTGGATTGAAAGCAGGTGACCAATGGTGTGTTTGCGCTCAAACTTGGCATGATGCATGTGAAGAAGGAGTCGCATGTCCAGTAGTTTTAGAAGCAACACATGAAGAAACACTGCAAATTACAACAATTCAATTGCTTGAGCAGTATGCACACAAGTGAAGTGGTGATATCATGAAAGAATTATCAGACAAGCAATGTATTCCGTGCAAGGGCGGAGTGCCGCCATTATCTGCCTCTGAAATGGCTCCATTGCTTATTCAACTAAATCCAGATTGGCAAATAGTGGATGGTCATCATCTATTCCGTGTATGGAGTTTTGATGATTTTGAGAGTGCATTACAATTCACAAATGATGCTGGTGCAATATGTGAACAGGAAGGTCATCATGCGAATTTTGAATTGTCATGGGGTCGAGTCAGTGCTCAAATTTGGACCCATAAAATTGATGCTTTAGTGGAAGCAGATTTCATCCTCGCAGCAAAATTCGATACGTTGACGAATTAGAAAATCGATTTCATGGCCAAAACTCAAGGCTTGGCAAATCAAATTTGATGATTCCTTCATCTGCTCCAATGCTTAGCATCTTGTCGTTGGCTCTTTGTTCACTCGACATCGCAATGATCTTGTTTGGTCGTTTATCCTCTCCACGCTTGACAGCATCGTTGAGTGCGACTAATACATCATATCCACGAGTTGGTGGCATGAAGTGGTCAAGCAACAATACATCTGGTGAAAATTGTTTTATTTTTTCTAAGAAATCTGTTGATGTCCAATACTGTACAAATTCAATATTGGTCATGTCAATAGAACCGCTGATGAGTAGGGCTTCAATGTCATATCCGTCTTCAAAGGCAAGAACTTTCATTTTGCCCTCTCCACAATCACTCATGGAATTGGTTGCTGGTCCCACCAGTGCGGTGCTTCAAACCAATTCTCATGCCCTTCTTCTCTGTCTATTAATGGTAGGCTGAAAGTGGATGTATCATCCATATTCACAGTGATTCCGATGGCAGCACAAGGGCTTGGCAGATAATCTTCACCACTTTCAGTTAATTCAACTCTAATTTCATGTCCTACTGGAAGAATTACATCCATTGGATTAAACTCCATCTTCATTTGATATTCAACTAATGGAATGACAGGTTTTGCATCATATCCACCATCACGATATCGTAAATCCATTGTAGCATGTCCAAGACGTAAATTGGATGTATCATCATACATTGTGGCAAATACTTGTCCACCATTACATGTTCCTGCTCTAACTCCAAGATGCAGTGTTGGTAATCCTGAGATGTGTATTTCATCATCAAATGCTGCAATCGTGAAACTAGCAGAAGATGTTGTACTAACCCTATTTCCTTGGCTTTGAGCATTGTCTAGAGTAATTTGTTGCCATTCTAAATCCTGAGGAGGCCACGTATCTTCAACATGCCATCTTCCATCATTAGTTTGCATTTGTACCATCGGTTTAGGTTCTAGGCCTATGTCCTTGAGGTAATAATTGAACCAAGCATATAATTCAACAGCCCAATCCATTCTACTCATATTTGGATAAGCTTCTGCACCATATCCACTTCCTAAATCACCGTGTCGATCTGGTTGGTCTGGGTAATTGTGACCCCATTGTCCTGAAATTGCACGGGCATTTATTCCAGCATCTATCAATTTCTGATATGTTGGATATGCGTGATAGGGGTCAACATTCCAATCCTGCATACCCCATACCAAATATACTGAACCGCGATAGTTTTCCAAGACATCTGGTAGATGCCTTCTCTCTTCCCAATAGTCATTCCATTCTGCCCCACCAAATTCGGCAAAGCCCCAAGTCGATAGAGGGTTCAAAGGACCAATTACATCATCGGAACACATTCTCATATCATCTGTTGTCGGGTCGCTGGTTGCTCCTTGGTAAGCGATATCATAGCCCATTGCTCTGGCTTCACTGGAACCATTTCTATAGAACATTTCTTGAACTCCGATAGAACCAGAAATTGGAACAATAGTTTTCAAATATTCAGATGGTTGTTGTGCAGCTTCCCAGTTTGTTGTACCAGCATATGATTTGCCCATGAGCCCAACATTACCATTTGACCACTCTTGGATTCCTAACCATTCAACAACAGCTTGAATCCCAGTTTGTTCTCCGAGACCCTTGACATCTTGGCAATGTGTTGATTGTCCAGTTCCAAAAGTAGAGGCTTGAGCAAGAGCATAACCATGAGGAACAAATGTATCGTAAACCCATTTTCCAACTCCTCCATCTGGAACGGTATTAGGTGAGGAATCATCACCGATTCCAGGCATTCCTTCTCCACCGAAGTCGTAGTAAGGGTGTATGGTTAGAATGACGGGTACTTCTGTGCCGTCAGGAACATCTGGCAGCCAAAGAGAGACATGCATAACCGGTGCTTCAGGGAAACCAATATCCTGTTCACTCGCAGGTAAATCAACTGTAATGAAATGTTCAGTATATGGCAATGCTTCATATGTTCCATTGACTGGAAGTTGCGCCCTTAGTGTATCCATTGGTAGGTCCATTTTGTAGCGTAAATTCAATGGAGTATTCCACCAATCTCCGGAAAAATCATCTTCGCTTGAATTTTGAATTACAGCATCGCCAATTGTCATTGCCAGCATCAAAAATACTATTGAAATCGCTACAGTCATTGCAGTAGGAATAGTTAATTGGCGGTGAGAAGTATTTTGTTCCAACAACAAACCAGCATCATTCGATGATTTGTCAGACAAATTACCGACTGCCACACCAGGAATCGCAGGCAAAGCGGGTAGTTCGAAAAGTTCAGCCTCAAGGACTGAATCATCGGCCACATCACCAATTGCCATGTAAAGGCCAGCGGTCTCCCTCTCAAGAGGATAGCGCCTTACAGATTCTAAAATTATTGCTTTCCATTCATTCATTATGCAAGAAAGCATCCAAAATAAATTCTTCTTGATTGAGTAACTTTGGAGTTTCTACCGCAGCATAAATCATTATGAAAATTGTAACAGGTATAGCGATTAATATCCCGAGGCCAACAGTAGTCCCCAAAGCCTTAGCCCAGAAACTTGTTTCTTCAACTTCTGGCACATAATCACCCCAAAGAACTCCCAGTGGATCTGCAACTCCGACCATTTTTATTGAATCAATTTTTGCTTGATAAACAGGTCTTCCCGCAGAGGATGCAGGATTTTGAATATCCTCTTCACCGGTAGGATCATCTGAGGTTGGGGTGGCTGCAATGGCTGTAATGTGGGACATGCCATCGCGAACGATGCCAAATGTTGCATAACCCTCATCATCTCTATTTTCAGGGTCTAAGTTATGTGCTTCTGTCTCTGCAATATACCATTGTGCATCAGCAGAATCAGGGTCTAACGAACGAGCCATGCCAATAGCACCATCAACATGCGATAGGTTCTCATTATGTTCTAATGGAATTGTTTCACCGGTACCACCTTCTCCACATTGCAAAGAAGTGATTGGATACACTCCTATTGCTTTGCACTCAGGGTCTCCCGATTGAGTTACGAAATCATCTATGACCCTGTGAAAGAATATTCCATCATAGAGGCCCATTTCAATATGCTCAATCATGTTTTGAGTTGTGATCGGAGCCCATTGCTCAAATAATTCCAAGGTCACCACACCTTCCACTCGGTCTTCAAAATGACCTGGCATATACGAGACTTCAATTTCAAAAACAGCATTGCCATAATAGGAATCGTTCATCGGAGTATCTTCTTCAACAGGTCCATCGGTCCATGTGCTTGGGTCTATGCCGACACTCCTCCAACTAGGTTGCTCTTCAGCATCAACAATTGCCATGATTGGAAGGCTAGAAAATAGTAGCAAATTGAGAGTGACCAGTATCACCCAACGCCCAACCATGTCATGCTGAAACTATCTTCCCTCAAGAATGGTGCGGTTAATGTGCTATGCTTCCAATAGAATCATATGTGCAGAGAAAATATTTGAAATCATGACAGAAGGTATCGAAGTCAAACCAGATCTGCTAAAATTTGCTAAGTTTTCAACAATTTTGGTAATTGTATTAACTTTAGGACAAGCCTCAACTGGGTTATCAAGTTCCTATGGTTATGATGTAGCAGCCTCTCATACTTATGCAGCTCAATTAGGCCTTGTCGCCTGTATTGCAATAGTCGCTTTAGTAATAATGTCAAAGAGCGAAAATAAGAAACTCAAAGGCATGTCATTCGGACTCGCCACCATATGGATCATACAATATGGATTAGGGGAAATGTTTTCTGAAATGGCTTGGATTAGTTTGATTCATGCAGTTATAGCAATGGCAATTTTTGGCCATGCACTTGCTCTAATGAGAGTTATTGCTGCGGAACACGCTATTCACAGCGAGTAAATTCAACATCCAAAACAACGTGTCTTACCCTTGGTGAAAACCACTTGACCTTTTCCAAGTGCTTTACTTCAAGATTGTAATTACGCTTTAATTCCTCTAAGTATTGCTGCAATAAGGACATAGTAGAATCAATCCACTGTTCTATTTTTTCTTCATCCACATTCATATGAATATGCAATATTCCCCCTTTTTCTTTTAGACAAGCAATTGCTAATTTCCAAACAGATTGCGAACTTGGTAATAATCCCAAATGACATCTGTCTGCAACACCTTCTAATTTAGGCATAGTAAGAGCATTATTTCCTTTGTGAATTATCAATCTATCAGCTACATTATTTGCCTTTGCACCCCATTTTAATGCGGATATTGAATGTTGATTTAATTCACAAGCATGAACCAATTCCGCCTCTCCACGAACTAGCATAGGGAGTGTGTAATAGCCAATACCTGCATAACAGTCAACGATAGTTTCTCCTTTCAGATCTATATTTCCAATACGGTGCCTTTCAGTTACATTTCCAGATGAATACATCACCTTGCAAGCATCAAAGCCGAATTTAACACCAAAATCTAATAATTCTACCCATGACGAATCTCCAAGTAATAATTGTGCTTGCGATGAACGAATTATATCATCACTAACATGCTTCTGTTTTCCAATCCGTTCAACCTTTAGAGCCTCAGCAACATATTTCCACAATGATAATTGATTCTCTTGAGAAATGATTGAGGTCCATTTCTCACCACTAAAAGCTGTTTCAGGCAGAAGGATAAGGTCTCCTAATTTCTCCCATTTTGTGGGTAATTCAGATAATAATTCTACAATCACCTTTTCTCTCGATTGTAGAGGTAAAAAGTCATCATCAACGAGGTTTGTTTCAAGCCACTTTGTAATAGATGCGCGCAATCTTGCATGAGGTTCAACCGAAGGAGGACTTGAGGCTGTATTGATCTTCTCAATTCGGATCTCAATTCTTTGATTATTGTCATAAATCATTATTTCATCTTCTGTTGGAGGACAGTTTTCATTGATTGGAATTGCCAAAAAACCGTTTTCTAAATCCTTTGGTTGCTTTTCAGAATCTAGCCATTTTTTTTCCTTTAAGAAAAGGTAAATGGCCTCTCCATGGACCTTTGATACGACAATTGAAGGTGAAAATTCTATGCCTCCACCACCTACCATAAGCAAACCTGTGAGGGGTAACTGCTTTCAATGTCTTGGAACATAATAAGTACATGGCGGAGCCGGAACGGTATAGCATGTACTCAAAAAGACGCACTTCGATTCTATTGATCGGATGTTTTTTAATTCAATTATTTGTTCCATTTGCTTCAGCAGCAGGTATGACCACTTGTACTGCAAATAGTGGAACGTGTGACGACTATTCAAGTGCCCAAGATGGCACAGAAAATCAGCAAGATTGGGTCGAAGGAGTATATGTATTTGATTTGGAAAGCACTTCTTCGTTACAAATTGAATTAACATGGGCGATTAGAGAGTTTAATAGAAGTGCACTTGGATTTGATGACCCAACATTAAATGCAGCTTTAGCAGCAGATGGATTAGATCCTCAGGACGGTGCTCCAGCAGATTTAATTCGTACTTATTTCAATGAAAACACAGCAGGTCCGGGAACTCCTACCGTGGGTCAGAAGTTGAAAGTGGAAGTAAATGATGCAGTTGAAGAAGCACTTCAATCTGGGTTTGGAACAGTTTCATCAATGACAACTGATTATGTTTCTACATATACAGAAGCGAGCGTAACCACCGATTGTTCCGAAGACCCAAATACTGATGCTTTAAGCGAAGGAGCAAGTGAAAACAATGTCTTTGAGCCACCGATTTGCTTCAGTACTACGGCTACAGTACAATTATCCGATTCATCGTTTAACCTAATTCCAAATCCGGACTTAGATTTGGAAAGAGCCTATCAAGGACTACTAGTAATGGGTTCAAAAGTAACCACCAGTTTTGAATTAACTGCACAGCCTGGACATAAAGCAGTCTTTGCAATTAATCCTCCAGAATATGCTACAATAGATGCAGTAGACTCTAATGGAACTAAGGTTGCATACGCTGGCCCACCTGCATTTTGGGCAGGACAATGGTCAATGGACAACCGTGCAGCCCCAATTGGTGGCTCTTCGATTCAGCAACCAATTACAATGACCTTGGCGCATAGAGGTAGCGTACAAACACCTACAGTTGATATCGATCCAACAGAAAAGGCTCTTGATATTAAGTTGACATTAGATGTGCGTGATGAATCAAGTGCAACGCTTGATTTTGTTGTAGCATTACATTATTTGGATGATGATACACTCGAAGATTGGGGACTTTCCATGGTTGCTGCAGCCGACCATGCAGAAGTTCCGGTAATCACGTCAGATGGTATTAGATTAGCATATCACAATGGATTAGTGAATTTGAGCGGAGTCACTGAACAATTTCCGATAAGCAGTATAGCAGATGGAATATCTAGTGCAATAGAGGGAATGGACTCGATTCAAATGAATGAAATGTATTGGGTCTCAGAATCGGTTTCAGATGGGTTAGGGGAGCCAACGGGGGGTCTAAACTACTCCCATACTAGCGGTTGTTCTGAAACAGCTGGAGCGGGTCAAACTCTGTATTATTGTATCCAAGGTGGAAATGCGATGGATGGCAGCCATCCAATATATCTGCGAACTACATCGCAACCATTTTCAATGAGACTTTTAGACATAATCGATGCTTACGTAAGTGACCCAACAAAACAAAGTGTACTCGATGTAGTGACAGAGAATGATTTGCGTGCGTTGATGAATACTGGATTTGGTATTGAGACATCCTTATCAGCAGATTTCTTGTCTGCAGTATTACCAGAAGATTTGCCTCCAAGTGAATTGACATTGGAAATTATTTTACCAACTTGGATTCAAACTATGGAGGGCACAGACAGGATAATCTTAACCGATACCATTTCTGGAAATGATGAAACTAATGTTTCATTTACAGGTACAGATCCATTCGATTGGAGGCATGACATAACAAATGCAGATGGTGATATAATTTGTACAAGCCAGCAACCAACTTGCATTGGCACTTCACTATTGATAGATGCGACTCAATTGAATATCCATGAGTGGAAGCAAGCAATTTCATTTGAGTTTGCACTTGAGGCGGAAATGGCAATTCACCGAATTGGGATACCCCAAGCGCGAATGGATGATGCTTCAGGTTCAACTAAAGTCACCTTAGAAGCACTTCCAAGCGATTTAGTTCGCCTTGGGCTAAGCATCTCTGAAAGAATGGATGAACCTTATACAATTAGCGACATTAGTCTTTGTGATTCAAACACTATGCAGTTAGAGGTCTGTGATGAATCTCTTGATTTGGTTTTCACTCCTTTGGGAATAGAAACATTCGTTTCTTCCTATGGAGAATTAATAACGCAATTTATTCGTCAAAACTTAGAACAGAAACTTACTGAAGAAGGAACAGGTTCACCATTTGGGAAGGTCGACATGTCTGCCTTTTCTATCAAGACTACAATTTCCGGGCTCGGTGGTTATGCTGGAGAAATGAGTGATGTTACGGGTATAACCTTTACAGTTGAAATACCAAGAGTCAAATTCATGCTTGATTTACAAACTCCATTAGGAGAAATTGCAGATGGGAACACAGAGAATATAAAATTGGATTTGATAACTTCACAAATGAATAGTGCAATAATGATGCCACTTGCAACTGCAGCAAGTTCATTGACAAAAGGCCTAGTTAACGGAATCTTTGCTAGTGACGGAATTACTCTACCAGATACCTCAACAGATACCCAAAAAATTGACACAGGACTAGTCAATACTACAATCAATGATGAATTCCAACTCTCCATGTCTGGCCCAATAACAGTCATACTCCCTAAAGGATTGAGTTTTGTTGATGCTACTTCAACCGCAGGCAATTTAGAAATCACGGAAACAGATGGACGACAAAAAATAGTCTACACTATTCCGCCAGGTGAATTTGAAGATACAATTTCGTTTAGATTCAATATTTCGTGGATGTATATTTTCATGCAATTCTGGATTTATCCAATGACCTTCTTATTGATATTATTCCTAATCGGCCGTAAGATCAATAAGCGCCGCAAGAGAAAGAAGGGTGCTAAAAAGGCAAAGAAATCCCGCGATGCAGCAGAAATGAAAGGCACACTCGGTGATGATGAATTTGCTGATTTAGCAGGCTTCCATAGTCCAGCAATCCATGGAGATCAGGAGATATTCCAAACCTTCAATGAGAATCTAGATTTAGATAGTAAACCCTTATCTTACGTGGATGACGATGGAAAATTTAGTTGAGTTGTAAAACTTGATGAATTCTTTTTGCTAAGGAATTACCAATGCCTGGAACCGTTTGTAATTGCTCAACGCTAGCATGAATAATTTCTTGTCTGCCACCAAAATGTCTCAATAGTGCTTGCATTTTTTTCGCACCCAAACCATCTACTTGTGTTAGTGGGTCACTCAACCGCGCCCTCCCTCTTCTCTTACGGTGATAGGTATTGACAAAACGATGAGATTCATCACGAGCGTGAACCATCACTCTACCCATTCTGTCTAAGACGAGTGGTTGCTGGTCTAATCTGTGAATTGTTTCTTCCTTTTTAGCCAACGCGGCAACAGGAAATAAGCCTAATACTTGGCTTTCTTCTAGCATCTTTGTAATGGTTGAAAGATGAGTTTGTCCACCATCAAGTAATAACAGATCAGGCCATTCATCTTGCCTTTTTAGCCAACGCTTTACTACTTCCCGCATCATTCTCAAATCATCCATAGCATCACCCTTGACGATGTATTTACGGTATTCTTTCTTAGCAGGCCTGCCATTTCTCAAAACAACGCTAACTCCTACTCTTTCATCACCCATCAATTGAGCCATATCAAAACAAACGATATGATCAAGTCTATCCAAGCCCAGTATTTTTGCACCATCATCTGCAGCACGTTGCTCTAGAGAACCGCTTGCTTTTGCTGAAATCCGAGTCAATTGGATTTCTGAATTTTGCCGAGCGAGGTTTGCTAATGTAGCCAAATCCCCTCTGCTTGGAGTTCGGACATCAACTTTAGTCCCTCTTCGTTCATCTAACCATTTTTGTGTTACATCAAGAATAGGAGTCGGAGTTAGTAGCAATCGCGGAGGCTTACGATTTTGATAGTGTTCTGAAATAAACAAATCCACTGATTCACCAACATCACCACGGAAAATAAGTGGCCACACCTCCTGTCCTTTGATCACGCCTTCATCTGCATGTAAAACTACAACTGCAGCCAACTCCCCTTCACTCGAGATTCCAATTGCATCACAATCTCTGTAGACTTTACTCGAGACAACATGTTGCTTAGTTGTAGCATGAACCGCTCGAATCAAATCACGTTTTACGGCAGCCCCTTCAAAATCCATATCTTCACTTTTTGCATCCATCTCACTAGCTAATTCTTGCAGTAAAGAATTCGCATCTCCATCAAGAACTCGGCGAGCAGCAGTAACGGAATCAGAATACCCCGAAGCATCAATACAGGGACCTGAACAGAGCCCAATATGCATAGATAGGCACCCTTGAGGTAACAATTCTTTACAATCTCTAATGCCAAACTGTTGTCTCAATAATTGCATTACCTGCTTTGCAGCGCCAGCATTGGGTAATGGTCCCCAACGTTGGCCTTTTTGCGGCGGATTACGAGTGTACAGTATACGAGGAATTTCATGATCGGTCAGTACTAAAAATGGATATGATTTATCATCCTTTAATCTTGAATTATATCGAGGCTTATGTTGTCTTATCAATTGTCTTTCAAGAACTAGAGCCTCTTGGGGTGTATTGGTAACAATACATTCTATATCATCGGCAGCATCTACCAATTTTGGTATCATTGCACGGTCGGGATTGGTTGCAAAATAACTACGTATGCGTTGATTTAATTTTGTTGCCTTTCCAACATATAGTACCCTACCTTCCGAGTTTTTGAAAAGGTAAACACCCGGTTTTTTTGGAAGTTTTACTGTTGCTAAGTCAACTCCCATATCAATTGGTTATAGGGTGCTCACTCAAAAGCAAATCGTCAATATTTACTGATTTTCGCTTTGGACGGGAAGGGGGATGATTATTCAACGAACAGTATCTATCATAATTCGGAGGGAGAGCAATTAGGTCAACAGGCGAGGTCAAAATTCTAAGATGGCTGGGACAATTCACTCCAGCCCTTGAATCTGCTTGGGATGTTACAAGAGAAATTTCACTTCCCGGAATAGCAGAGGCCTTAGGGGTGGTTCGCTCATCGCTCAATATTCCATTAAAAAGTCTCCAAAAAGATGAATTGGTAGTGATGAGAACTGCCCATGTTATTGGTGGAGGGTCACGTAGGAGATCTGTATTTCATCTCACAATAAGCGGTAGAGAGTTACTTCAACAACTAATAGATGATGGATTGGCTGAATCGCCGCTAAAAAAGGTTCAAAAACGAAAAAAAGCAGGTCAAATAATAGGTTCTGCCCCATCATTGAAACCACTATTTGGTAGAGATGAATTGTTAACGGTAATAGCCGAAGAGATGTCCAATTCCGGTTCACTTGTAATCAGCGGATTACCTGGAATTGGAAAAACATCATTGGTTAGAACGGCGCTTGATGAAATGGCGTTAAAGGGCTTTGATATTCACTGGGCGAGTTCTGGTGAATTTACAGATATTGGAAATTTGCTAACACAATGGGAGATTTCTGTTGATGGAGTTGAAGTCAGCGACCTTGATGCAGTTATCTCATTATTGAATAATAAAAAGCGAGTATTATTTATCGACGATATTCATATGATTCATCCTAGGCACATTGACGCAATCGAAAAGGTATCATGTGCACTTGTAAACTCGGATGCAAAGATTCTCTTGGCGGGTAGAGAGCCGATGCCATTCGGTCATGATCTAACAAAAATAAAAATACCGTCTTTGCCAATCAGTGATGCTACAAATTTACTTGGGGATGAGATTGAACAACAACAAAAAGAGGAGATTGCCAAGAGATTAGGAGGCCATCCTCTCGCCTTATTATTGTATGATGAAGAAGCTGGATTACCAGAACAGGGTGCGGATGTCCAACAATATGTTGAGGAAGTTGTTTTAGCACATTTGGATGATGAATTACGTGATGATTTAGATCAATTGGTGATACTTCCAATGCCGGTAATGGCGACAAGCGCTCCGAATAGTGAGAGTATTGGATTGTTTGACGAATATGCTCTTTTACGTTGGACTAAGAATGA
The DNA here is from genome assembly GCA_028353405.1 of Candidatus Poseidoniaceae archaeon. Taxonomy (GTDB): domain Archaea; phylum Thermoplasmatota; class Poseidoniia; order Poseidoniales; family Poseidoniaceae; genus MGIIa-L1. The sequence continues at coordinate 69,126 of JAOMOG010000001.1, forward strand.
TGAGAAAATGGAAGTACAACATTTAGTTAGAAATGTGAGACGCTCATTGCTTGATGAAAAGACGCTGATAGAATTGCATAAGAAGGCGATTTTACATTGGCAGCAGAGTGCTAATAGCGATAAAGAAAAAGTAGTATTATTGTATCATCGGGTCGCTGCAGAAGATGAAAATTTGAAGTTCCATTTTGAGAGAGAAATAGAGGCTTTATTGCCAACTCAAAGTGCAGCTGTTTCAGTTATTTTACAAGAAGCATTGAACATCTATCACGATGATGTTGATCTGCACTATATGGCTGCTCACGTTGCGATTCAAAGAGGTGAGTCCGAGCATGCAGAGAAACATTTACAACATTTGATAGATGATTCAAGGGGTGCAGAAATAGCCCTCTCTATTTCATTGCAACAAGGTAGAATCTCCGAGGCGGATGAATTGATTAGAGATGGGCTGGAACTGGCTGATCCAGAAGAAAAAACCCGCCTCGCTATCGCTGCTGCAAGCCGTTGCCTAGATGATAGAATTGATGCAGCACATAATCCAGATATTACTAAACAAATCAAGCAATTATTGAAACATATTACGATGCCGAAGCAACCTGAAAAACGTACTGCCGTATTGATCTCAATGTCGATAATAAAGCATTCAGTGGCATTATTGGATAATAATTTTAAAGATGCTACTGAAATTCGAAAAACCCTTTCTGAAATAGGCGGTATTGACAATGGAATACTATTGGCATTAGAAATTAAAGCACAGTTAGCCGAAACGAAAAGAAATCTAAAAAACCTTGAGAAGGTAATTGAACTCGCAGATAATGCTATTGAAAAGCAACCCTCAAAACTACATTCAGATGCTTTGAGAATGAGTATTGTTGAATCACTAGTGGAACTTGATATGGCTCATGCGGAGAATATTTTCAATGACATTTCACCTCCACAAAAGAGCCATATTATCTCTGCCCAAAAACGTTTGAATGCGCGATGGTGGACGATGAAATCTATTCTCAACCCAGCGATGACAATCGTTGCTTTGCGTGAAGCGATATCATTGAATAAATCGACAGGTTGCCACCATGCAGCAAAACAATTGACTGCAAGATTGCACAAATTACTTTGATTACAATTCTGCACCGAGAAGAGTTTTTGTATCTGCAATTCCTTCTATTGGGCGTATCTCTTCTACAATACACCGTGTAAGAGAGAATTCATCATCAGATTGGATTCGGGCAATGATGTCATATTCACCGAATAACATCCAGCGAGAAGTAACTAACTCTATTCCATCAAGTTTGTCTCGAACATCTTGCTCTTTTCCAGGTATAGTCGTAATTAATACAAATCCAATAGCCATATTATCACCTCAGTTCTCCACTGCAATCAAAGTTTGAGTTTCGCGAACACCTTTGATTTGACGAAATTCTCCCATCAACATTGAAGTTAGATTTTTTGCTGAATCTGCAGAGACACGAATTAGCATGTCAAACTCGCCATATAGTGCATGAACTTCTGCAACATTAGCATGATTGGTAAGTGCAAGATATACTTCTCTCTCGCACGATGGCTCGGTCTTGAACAGAACAAATGCTTCGGGCACAAATCTTCCACCGACCACTTGGTCTTATTGATTGCTCTTTGTTGAATTGTAATTTTGGATGATTATTTTGATATCAACAAAGGGAACTATTGAAATGCTATTTCATCCGGACTAGTAGCATGTTACATGCAAGTCGGGCACAGAGTATCGTTTTTGCAGTACTATTGATGCTGTTAGCCACTCCATTTTCATCGATGCTTAACAACACTGATTATTCCCAATCAAATTTTACTGACGAGTCTTCAGAACAAGTTTCAGCTAGGGCGCAAACCACTTGGTCGGGAACTCAAACTTTGACTTCATCGTACACAATTTCAGTGCAAGATGAATTAATTATCAGTGCATGTACAATAATTAAGATGGATGATAATGTTCGTATTTATGTGGATGGCCGTCTAACCATAGAAGGAACAAATGCGTGCCCTGTTACAATGTCGGCTAACAGTTTAGGTGATCATGAAGGGATCCAATTCAATAGCAGTTCGACGGGTAGAGGCTCGGTTATTGACAATTTAACCATTGAAGATGCATTATATGGAATCACTATGTTTGGTGGAAACCCAATCATTCACAATTTGACAATAGTCAATCCAGACCGGGTTGGGATTGACATGTTCAATAATGCAGCACCTCAAATTTATGATTTATTTATTAATCAAGCAGGAAGAGATTTGCCATGGCAAAGCGATTGGAGATTTGGTTTGGGAGTTTCAGTCGGTGCAGGTTCAACTCCGATTATAATCGGAGCCCACTTCAGTGATATTCTGACAAGAGGCATCAACGTCTGGGGGGCAGCAGGAGGTATCTTTAGAAATATCACAATGGATAATGTTTCAGGTTCAAGTTGGGTAATGGCCGCTGGAGTATGGGTAGAGGATAGCGTACCTCTGTTAACCGATATTACAATTGACAAATCAGATAATGGAATTGTCATTAGGCATGTGGATGATTCTGGCAATACCAGAGCGGTTGTGAAGAGGGCTGACATCTCTAATTCCATGTATAGAGGGGTATATGTGGATAAGCAAAACCATACTAATTTCACAAATTATGAAACTGCAGATTTTACTGATTTAACCGTTACTGGAACTGGAGGACCTGGCGCACTGACCGGCAATATTGCTTATGCTGCGATAGAGGTTAATGCTACAGGTGCATGGTTTGAGAATACATTAGTAGACCAATCTACAACAGTAGGTGTTCGCTTATATTTCGTTGATTCTTCAACAACATTCCAAGATTTAGTAATTCGTGATTCGGGGGATACGGGTCAAGGACCGCATGATTCAGGCCTTGCAATACGTTCTTCATATTTCGCACCCACCTTCGATGGTTTGGAGATTTCAGGTTCATCAGGTTCTGCAATATATTCTAGTTCAGGTGGTGCAATGCAAGGAAGTGATTGGTATTTACACAATAATTCCAAACAAGGTTTGTTCATAGATTCTGCAACAGTCGTAGTTGAAGACATGGTGCTTGAAAACAATTCTTTCGCAGGCGCACACGTTCATGATTCTCGTTATGTCACACTGCAGAATGTAACTAGTCAATACAATGGAATCGCTGGAAGTGCAAGTAACCCTCAACAAACTGCAGGTTTAGTATTCACAAAAGCCAATGATATTGAATCAGTTTCAGGAGATGTGCGCTGTAGGGATTGTGATTCCTCTAACAATCAAGGCTCGGGAATCCATGTAGAAGATTCAGTAGACCTTTGGCTTGAAAACATCCATGTATTCGATAATAACGATTCATATGACCCAGTATTCATTGACAATGGAGGATTAACAATAGGACAGCAAGGTGGACAATTCCATCTTATAAATATTCAAATTGATACAGAAAGAAGTGGTCCTCAAAGCGGCCCTGCTCTGTATATTGAGCAAGCGGCTGGTGAGATAGACATGCTTTCAATGAGTGGAAATCACACAGGTATTTATTGGAACGCCGACCATAATGGCAATCGTCTATCAAGTCTTAGTCGAAGTTATTTATCAGGTTCAGGTTGTTTGGATTTGAGTGATCATCCGAGCCTTTCCGGAATTGGTAATGTCATAACAAACGATTGTACAGGCTCGATAACAATGACCAATTCACAAGTAAATTGGTCTGGATTGACAGATTCCTCAGGTACAACAATTCTAACACTTGATTCCACTTCAGATCTGCATTTACATCAACCAAATAATGTTGCAATAGCACAAGCAGTAATGGCTACTGGCGCAACAATTGACGAAGCATGGGACATGACTATTTGGGTATTAAACAATAATTCCAATGGTATTCCAAATGCATATGTAAATCTAACATTTGATCAGTTTGAGCCTTCAATCGATGAATATACAAATGACTTAGGGACTCTTTTCTTACCCGATTTCATTAGTCGTCGTTGGTCAAGCGTTGGAGTCAGCGCAGCAACAGTAGTGACCATAGAATGTGCTTATGATAGCATTAGTAATAGCACAAGTGTGACTTTAGATAGTGATAAAATAGCACCATGCATGCTTCCATTGGATAATCAAGCGCCATTCTTAATTTGGTCTACTCCAGAGGATAGTTCTGTTTATCCTTCACAAGGCGGGGTATTTTTCAATGCCTCCGACTCTTGGGACCTTGATGATGACGAGCTAACTTTTTCGTGGACAAGTGATCTAGATGGAGATGTTTTGGCATCATGCACAGGGCCGGGCAATCCTTTCAATCCTAACAAGGGATTTGCATTCACTGCAAATTCTAACGGTGCCTGGGGCTGCAGTCTCTCAGATGGCATTCACACTATTACTTTGGAAATATGCGATGACGCTGGCCATTGTGTAAGTGAACAGAGAGTAATTGAATTATCTAATCAAGCACCAGTAATTGTCTTTGATGTCACTCCCGGATTGACACCTTGGTCGGAACTTGTAATTCCTCGGACCCAAAATGTTCTCTTCAACCTCACTGGAACTTTTGATCCAGAAGGCGATTCGCTGATTTGTTGGATTGAGCGTTCGTATCAAAATGATGGCGTAGGCCAACAAAGCGGTTGTCCTACAGAGGTTTGGATAAACTTTTCAATGGCTGAAACAGTTCCTTCAACTTTTAACTTGGAAATCTACGCCTATGATGGTATTAATATCCCTCCATCTGAGTATATTATTCCAGTAGAATTGTACAATGAAGTTCCAGAACCTGAGTTCACATTAACTCGTCTTGGAAATGCCAGTGAAGATGAAGTCACACTCGATGGTACTGCTACCATCGACCCAGAAGGTGACACCCTCGAAATCGAATACTGGTCGAACCTTGACGGACAACTATCGTGGAACAATACCGAGGCAGGTAAAGTGTGGACCGGTTTCCTTTCACGAGGCATCCACTCTATAGAAATGAGAGTTGTCGATGACCGTCCTGAACATATTAATTCAACGAGAGTAACTACTATGCTTGTTGACGTTGAAAACTCACTTCCACGTTCAGTTATCGATACGCCACTTGATTCATTAACATATGATTCATCAGAATTGATTTGGTTTTCTGCAAATGGTTCGGGTGATTTCGACTCATGGTGTGGTACTTTCCCAGATGGTGATTGGTACTGTGCTGATAATCAGCCTGCAGCAGGTTCAGAATTCCTAGTAGTAACATGGGAGAGTGATATCGATGGAAGACTTACTCCTGAAGGTGAGGATTGGTTGATTTTTGATGGTCGATTAAGTGCAGCAACGCACAATATTACTTTGAGCGTAGATGATGGAATACATTCTCCACAACTAATGACAATAGTTGTTGAAGTCACCCAATCAGCACCTGTACTAGGCTTGGTCACTCCAAGTGATGGGGATATGCTAAAGTCATCCGAAGTTGTCAATTGGGATGCTAAACAATCAGTAGATTATGATGGAGATGAGTTCGTAATGTCGGTTCGCAGTAATTTGCTTGACGACCCGATTCTAGAAGATGTAGATCCATTTGTAACTCATACGACCATGCTTCCATCCGGAACTCATACGATAGAGATTACATTAACCGATTCCACAGATAGAACGAGAACAGAATTTATCACTTTGACAGTAAATCAATCAGATCCACAAGCCGTGCTGATTAGCCCTGAAAACCGATTATCAATCGCTGCAGGCAATTCGATTTTACTAGAGGAAGAATCAACCGATGCAGATGATGATATGGTCACTCGTGAATGGAGATATTGGGCACCTGGTGCAACTTGGCCAGAAGTAATTTCAACCAATTCATTAGACACTTATTCCCTACCACCGGGAGAGCATCATCTATCACTCTATGTTGAAGATTCTAGAGGTGGATGGGATGAAATACACGTAAATGTCACTATACAGTCTAGTTTGCCAAAATTAGATGCTAATTCTTTGATAATATCACCAGCATCATTAACGGCTGGAGTTAAAACCGAATTTAGTGTTTCAATCGTAATGGTAGATGAAGACGGAACAACTGATAATGTCAGAGCAACATTGACTCATGGAATACAATTCTGGGAAATCAATATGTCATATTCAGGAGCGGATAATATCTGGGTTGGTACAGTTGAACTTACTGCAAACGATGTCGGTAGGCCTAATTTGAAAGTAATTGCCACCGATGGTGATAGTGTGGATGCGTCGTTTGATGAAGTCTCTAAAACGATAGTAGTAAGTGCAGGACAAGAAGATGTTAGAGTGATGACATTTGTAATCGCAGCAACCACTTTGGTAGTTGTGTTTGGATTAATTGGATTCATAGCTAGTGCACGTCGTAAAAAGATTGCAGAATTAGACATGATCGAATCATGGGATGCCTTTGGGAAAAATAAGAAAACCACATCGACCCAATCTGATACTGAAAAAGCAGTACCTAAATTGGAAAGCGGATTAACTGATAGTGCCCATGAAGTAGAAGCAGAGGAAGCAGCAATTCCAGACATTGAAGAAGCCATGCTTGAACAGGAACCAAAACCAAAGGTTGAACTTGATTGGGACAATATTTGAAAACTATCTGCAAATACAATGGTAAATCATTCGATTCAATTTAAATTAAAAATTAAGTTACAATGAAAACGGGCAAATCATTATTTCGTATTTGTATTTGGTATGTGCATGGTAGAGATTCTATGCCCCCATTGTGCTGAAGAAGTAGAGGTTGAACCAGAAAATGGTTCGGTTTTTGAATGTCCACATTGTGCTTCTGATTTTCAATTTGATTCAACTCCAACAATTGAAGTTGATTACTCCGACAAATTTTGGGGGCTCGCCTTGGATACATCATATCCCGAGCATTGCTTGGATTACATTGCGCAAGTCGATGGCGAATTACCACAAAACCGCTTGATTGAAGTCAGCACGAACTCCCTTTCTTCTATAGGGTGGGTTGTATGTATGCTGATTAGCGTTCTCGCAATTCCTGTTGTAGTCATATGGATTCTTTCTCACGTCATAAAAAACTCAAAAAGTGAATATCAGCATTTTTTTGGGGTCCAACGTTGGCGCCATTATCTCGATCCCTCGGAGAAAGCAATCATCACCATTACAGATTACAAAAACGGTTCATTTCCGACGCAAGTGGCTTACTTAGAAGGGTCGCTGATGATTTCAAAGACTACCGGCAATCTGGATAGTGGGCCGTTCTATAATCTCGAATTAAATTTGAAACAAAGCTTATGTTTTGGTGACAAAGAACTCGCCGAAAACTGTCGTGAGAATATCAGAACTGCATTGCAGTAATCAAGATACAATTTTTCCGAGGGAACATCTGGCGAGAAAGGGAAGTGCTCGTACCGGAATTTAAAACTCACAATAGTGAGCGATAAATTGCTTCATAATCAGCTGCATTATGGTCATATGTATATTTGGATAAAACACGCTCTCGTCCAAGTTGTGCTTGACGAACTCTGCCCTCAGGGTCGTCTAAGGCAGCATTAACAGACCTTGCTAAATCACTTGGATTACCACATTCAAATAATCGTCCTACGGTTTCATCAATCATCTCAGTTAATGGTGCTTGATCAACGGTTACAACTGGTGTTCCACTGGCTAATGATTCAAGAGGAATCAATCCCTGACCTTCATAATAACTTGGATAAACAACTAAATCAGCACTTCTGAAATGTTGTGCAAGATTCTCAAATGACATTCCACCTTTGATGAAAACAGCATGACCAACACCTAGTTTTTTCGCTTGCTTAAGCAGTGTTTTTCTCATATGCCCCCTTCCGATAATACACAGCCTCGCACCTGGATGTTTTGCAAGTATTTCTGGCATTGAGCGCAATAATGTAAGATGCCCTTTTCGGGCAACTAGGCGGCCTACTGCCAATAATAGTGGAGTAGTCTTACTCGGTCTTCCGGACAGAGAATCTTCGTCCGCTGCATCGTATTCTTGACGTAATTTTTCATGGTCTAATTGCTCATCTTCGTCATCATGGTTTAGTGGCCTAAACACAAGGTGATCAACACCGTAAAGAATTGTTTCACAGCGCCAATCTTCTTTCGGATTATACCAGCGCTTGAATTCTTCTTTAGTCGAATTACTTATTGCAACAGATACTGATGATTCAAGAATTCCAGCCTTTTCATATCTGGCATACCAAGACCCAGTTGTTAGTATTGCCAAGTCGTTTGGATTCTTCCAAGTCGCCGCCTCGCGATGCTTTGCAGCAAGTTTCATTCCTTCTTTTTCACCGATCCATGAACCGTTTAATGCAGAAACTACTGGTGCAATATTGTTTTCAACAAACCGATATTCCTTTCTTGTCCAAGAAACAAGCGGAAGCAATGTGTGCACAATATCGACCTTTTCTATTTTGTTTAAACGAGTTAATGCTTTCAATGCGTGCTTTCCATAAGAACGAGTAAATGCCATTGGCAACTTTAACCAAGGTACTTCAATTATTGCAACTCCTTGCTGAACGGGTGCGATACCGCTATGTTTTCTTGTAATAATTGTAATTTTATGTCCTAATGATGCTAAATGCCCAGCGAGATGGAATACTACAGAGCCAATACCTCCCCATCTGGGAGGGTATTCACCTGATATCATCGCTATGTGCATCAACCCTTCCACAATTGTTTAGCGTTTCAATATCACCTATCCAAGATTGCCTATCTAGCATATTATCTCTCCAATGCCTTCAAGGGGTTTGCTCTTGTGGGCAGTATATGAGCGAAGTTCTACCAGTGACTGTAACTGTAATTCTTCCTACCCGCAATGAAGAAGAGGCACTTGGTCCAACAGTTGATGCAATCCCAAGAGGTTGGTGCAAAGATTTGGAGATAATGATAGTTGATGGTAACTCAACTGATCGAACTAGAGAAATTGGCTTAGAAAAAGGAATCAGAGTCCATTTAGAAGATAGAAAGGGATATGGTCGAGCATATAGAACTGGTTTTGACATAGCTTCTAACGAAATCATTGTCACAATGGATGCAGATTGTACCTATCCAGCAGAAGTTGTCCCACAATTGGTAAAGAGATTACTTGATGATGAGTTGGACTTCATCTCATGTGATCGTTTGAGCCTAGCAGAAGATGGTTCAATGTCAGGACTACATGGTTTTGGAAATTGGGGATTATCATTCACAGCCCGAATGTTATTCGGTTATGGCCTAAAGGATTCACAAACTGGAATGTGGGTATTCCGAAAGTCCATTTTCAATGATGACAGAATGAGGCCAACCAATGATGGTATGCCACTATCAGAGGAAATCAAAATCCTTGCTCGTAGATATCTCGGAAAACAAAAGGCCATTGAGATTTCAGTACCTTATCGGCCTAGAGTCGGCGAAGCGGAAATTCATACATGGGGAGATGGTTGGAAAAATTTTAAATTTTTATTCGCTCGCCGTTTAGGAATAAACAGGACATTGACACCATGGGGCGGTAGAGATTCAAATCCAGATTCATTAAAGGGCGATTTACCAGAACAAAAATCCTAAGCATAGAACCAAAGGTAAGCGGCGCGAGCCTCATTCATGTCAGAAGAGGGCATAGATGCTGTGCTGGTTGGGACTCTCAATCCAGAAACAGAAAGTCCAAGCAATGAATTGAATATTGCATTAGGTTCTACAGTTGCAATTTCATTCATATTTTTATTACTCGCTGCGATATTAGGTCCTGCTTTAACGACAGGAGATAAGGCGAATGATGTTGATGAATCCGAATTTCAAGGAGAACAAGTTTACTTTACTTGGAATGAGCCTGAATACATGCCACGTCATGACGAATGTATAGATCCTGATAACGGCCAAGATGCTGGTTACGAAGGCTACGGAATCGGATATGAACCAAGTCTTTCAATCGACAGTCAAGGAAACTTATTCGTAACTGCGCACAAAGATTTGCGCTGGGGTGGAGAAACAAATCCATTTGCACCTTTGATTGGGGGCGAACTCGGCTCATGGTATGCTTGCGAGGATGGAGAAATGACCAGTTGGGATTATTGGGCTTCATGGTTTTGGATCTCAAATGATAACGGTGAAACATGGAGTCATGGTGACAATTTCAATCCAACTCCTGGAAACTTAGCAAATTCAGTAGCTGGCACATTTACTGGCGCAGGTTCAGAGTGTCTCGGTGATGAAGGTGATATTGCTGTTGATGCAAACGATGTTGTGTACTATCTTGACACTACTTTAGAAGACAATTGGTGGCATATGTTTGAAGACGGCGGCAACACCTACATCTCTCCAAGCGTTTGCGAGCGAATGAATACAATGGCAGCCGATGACCGACCTTGGGTTGCTGCCCAAGGCGACGGTATTATTCATTATCTCGGGAATTCAGGTGCTTCTCCTCCCGAATGTACAGGAGATTTCGGGAGATATTGGTATTACCATTCAGAGACAGGACGCGCTCCATTTTCACAATGCTACTCAATGCCTGGAGGCTGGTCAACTCTTTCTAGCCAAAACAACGGTCCCTATGTCTTTGTAGCACAAGAAGATGCAGATTCAGATTCAGGAACAGTACATGTTAGAGTGAGCGATGACTATGGTAGAGGAACAGGTCCAGGGCCAAGTGACGGTTCTTGGGCAGCTCCATTTGATGTTGGTCCAAGAGAAGGAAATTGTCCAGAAGGTTATCCAGTGGTCAACAACAACGAAGGCGGTATGGTCGTTGTTACTTGGGCAGATTGTCCAAATGGCAACACCGGTGCTTGGGAAATGCGTGTAGCAGTTTCATACGATAACGGAACTAATTGGTCATCATGGAACGCCACAGCATTTGACCGAGGAATAAACATGTATCCTTTCGTTTCAATCACCGAAGACCAAGTGGTAAGTCTTGCTTTCTATGGCTTGGATTTCGACCAAAACAATAGTGAAGATGGCTATGTTGCTGGAAAAGATTGGTTCCTCTATGCAGGTGCTTTGAAAGAACCGCAAGAAGGCGATGTATGGGATTTCAGAATCGTCGATCCTACTCCACTTCACACCGTAACTGCCTATGAGGAAAGTAGCGGTGATACACACGCTTTACACGACTTCTTTGAGACAGTAATGTCACCAGATGGTTCTTGGATGGGTATTGCCTACCAAGAAAATATAGGACTACATCCGTTTGAAGAAAACGAAGAACAACGCTACATTAAATTCGTTCGAGGAGACATGTCTGCTAGCCACAGTATCATCTCCAATACAGAATCAAATAATATCGAAATGCCATTTTTGAACCCTTGCGATATTATTGCTAGCGTTAGGCCTGATTTATGTTGAGGTTTTAGTATGAATAAAATTGAAAAACGCTGGCTTAATCAACAATTTCCAGAATTCCAAATGTCTGATGAAGACGGTGAACTGGTTTCCAACACTTCTCTTATTGGAAAATGGAGTGTAATCTTTTTCTATCCGAAAAATGAAACACCAGGCTGCACTATTCAAGCGATGACATTTGCCCAATATCATGATGCCTTTGTTGCATTTAATTGCCAAGTACTTGGAATCTCTTCAGGAACTCAACAATCCCATAAACAGTTCCAATGTAATTCTAATCTACCTTACTCTTTACTTGTTGACAAGAAGTCAGCATTGCGCCACAATATGGAATTAGGAAAAACGCTTGGAAGAATTCCAAAAAGAGTTACATTCATCACCGATGAAATGGGCGTTATTCGTTATGTTTTTGATTCACAATTTGCGGTAAAAACACATGCTGCTAAGGCTCTATCATTTCTAAAAACAAACTCAAACAATTATCAATTATGAAGTGATTGTACTTATTTCTCATATATTCTGAAGCGGGGGGGCAATTGATAGGTAGCCCCTCCTATGGAGGGGCATGCTGGCAAGACGGGTAATGGCTCTCGGCTTGGCCGCGATGTTACTCAGTATTTTCCCAGTGGTCACTGCAGATGACACATTACAGGCTGCTTCACCCCTTTCAGATGGCGTTTCAACAAACGGCTATGTTTGTTATGACGATGGCTGCTCACCTAATGATGAAATCGATTGGTGGAAGTTAACTGCTTTCAAAGGAGATATCGTCCAAATTGGATTTACTGGTTCAATGAATAATGGTAACTGGTTGTGTATAAATGACGGTTGGGAAGCAGACTTTTCCTTACATGATTCATCGGGATCACAAATCGCTAGTCAAGCGATGAGCGATACTGGCTCATCGGCTTCTCTTACCACAACTATGCCAGCTGCAGGAATGGTCTATGTCAAAATTAAAGGTAAAGATAGCTGGTGTAATGATGGAGTAGATTATACATTGAATCCATCTATTGACAAAGCAAATAGAGATACAGATGAGGATGGATTCATCGATAATGATGATGATTGTGTAGATTTGGTCGGAGCTTCGACCAATGACCGTAATGGATGCACTGATACAGATGGGGATGGATGGTCAGACCCAGATTCTGGATGGGGTGTACAAAATGGTGCAGATGCTTTTGCTATTGACCCAACACAATGGTTAGATACAGATAATGACGGCTATGGTGATAATTTCGAAGGACATGAAGGAGATCATTGTCCCTACAGTCGAGGCTATTCTAATCTAGACCGATTCGGTTGTTTAGATTCAGATGGCGATGGTTTTTCTGATGAAGACCCCGGCGCATTGAATGGTCTCAGTGCTTGGCATGCACACCCTATAGGCTCGGCAGATGCCTTCGCTTACGATAATTCACAATGGAATGATACCGATGCTGATGGCTTTGGAGATAATTGGCATGATGAATCATGGAATCTTTCTCGAGCACAATGGGGCATTGGTCAATGGTTGTTCAATACAACCACACCAGATGCTTGTCCCTTCATCACAGGAAGTTCAAATCAAGACCGCTACGGATGTCCGGATAACGATGCTGATGGCTGGTCAAATGGTGATGAAAATTGGACAATAATGAATGGTTCAGATGCATTTGTTGATGAGCCAACTCAATGGAGCGATAGAGATTTTGACGGATGGGGAGACAATCACTCTGAAGGTGCAAAATTAGTCGATGATTTTTCAGATAACCCAACTCAATGGCGTGATACCGATGGGGATGGATGGGGAGATAACGGGACTTACGGAGCCACCCAAATAGATGATTTCCCATTCGTGAACTCACAATATAGAGATACAGATGGTGATGGTTACGGTGATAATTTCACTGGCTTTGAAGGAGATGTCTGTGTTTATTCAACAGCAGAAGAAGTAGAATCTGGTTGGATTTCACACTTTGACCGACGTGGTTGTAAGGATTCTGACATGGATGGATATTCTGACCCATCGAGCGATTGGATTTCCCATCCAGCGGGCTTTGCCGATGCTTTCCCTGATGACCGTTCTCAATGGTTTGATAGTGATGATGACGAGTTTGGTGACAACTTGGAGTTCTTTGATGGCCAGTCATGGAGAGAAGCGTTTAGAGGCGATTCTTGCCCCACTACAGAAGGCTCCTCCACAATGGATCGATGGGGTTGCCCTGATTATGATGGAGATGGCTGGTCTGACCCGACTGTTCATTGGTTAGCAAGTCCTGGTGGAAGTGCAGATTCTTGGCCATATGATGACACGCAATGGCATGATATTGATGGCGACAACAGAGGTGACAATCCTCTTGGAACAACCGCTGATGCCTGTGTTGATTCAGCGGGAACTTCTCTAGGTCCAAGCGTAGGTGGAGATAGATGGGGTTGCCCTGACACCGATGGCGATGGTTGGTCTGATTTAGGCGATGCTTTCATCCATGAACCAACACAATGGAGAGATTCTGATGGTGATGGATATGGCGATGAAGAATTTGGAAATCGTGGTGATGCTTGCCCAGATACCAGAGGCACCTCCCTGCTCGACCGATTAGGTTGCCGAGATACCGATGGTGATGGATGGAGTGATCCTACTGATAATTGGAAAGCACATCCACTTGGTCAAGCAGATGCATTCCCTACAGAAGCATTACAATGGAAAGATAGCGATGGTGATGGCTTTGGTGATGTTCCATTAGGCGCACTACGAGATGATTGCCCAGAAGTTTATGGCTTGTCAAAGAAAGATGTACAAGGTTGTCCAGATAGCAATAGAGACGGCTGGTCAAATGAATATGGTGAATATGCTGCGGCTATAGCAATAATGGGCGAAGACCCTGCAGCATCTTGGATGACATATCTAGTCATTGGGTTTGGATTTATTATCGGTGCAGCAGCAGCTCTAACCGTACGCATTAGTAGAGATAAACTCGAAGAGGAAGAAGCCTTCTTCAATACTAAGATGACAGATGATGAGGTTTTATCAATTGCACAAAGTGAACAAAATACTGGTGAAGGTTTAGATTCATTAGATGGAATGATCCCATTATCCGAATTACCAACATTGCCACCACTCAACCCTGATGGAACATTACCAGATTTGCCTATGCCAAGTTTCGGAGGTGAAAACGATGCGTGATTCAAAGTTTACATTGATGATAATTACCATCTTATTCATAACTCTGCTTTCACCGCAAAATAGCAGTATCGTGAGTGCTGAAGAATCTGCTTCACAAGAGGAATTGTTACTGGAAGAAGGCATTACATTGGTAGCATTAAGAAATGACACATTAGATCTTAATCAAGATGGTGAGACAGACGCTATCCGGGTTGTAGTAATGGTCAATACTAGCAGAGAATGGATCGATATGGAATTAAGAGTACTGGGTGATTACAAAGACAAACAAGTAATTGAAAGTGTCACCTTATCCTTCACAGGACAAACCAATGCTAGTATCATGTATGATGCGTGGTCTAGTGGCGAACATAGCCTTTCACTACAATTTGTTAATGCGGATGGCAATGTTATCACAACTCACCAACTCCCAACCTATTCCTTAATTCCTGCATTAAAAACACCTAGAATAAACTTGCAACTAAGTGCACCGCCCTGGATAGAAACAGGTGATGAATGCCTCCTAGAGAGGAATTTTTCTGATGAAACAGGACCTCGTTATGATGCCATAGGGACGAGAACTTTTACAGGTGCACCATTTACTGTTTTAGATGATCAAACAACATTAGATTGTTCACATTGGCCTGCTGGAGATTATCAATTAAAGGAGTCATATAGGAATGGTTTGGGACAGACTGCAGAATCATGGCTCAACTTGACGATTCACAATAAAGAAGCGCCTAGGTTTTCTTTAGAAGCAAATGGGAATTACAATTCAACAGACATACCTTGTGAAATAATTATGGTGGCCAATATGGTTGTTGTTGATTTTGATGAGTTCGAAAAGGTTTGGAGAATACAAGGTTCAATAATTCCACAAGCAAATGGAAGTGAATTTGATTGTTCAGTGCTACCTGCTGGAGTACATTTGATTTCCCTTGAAGTGATAAATAATGAAAAGATTTCAACCATTGAAGGAATCAATTTAGTGCGATTACCGGGTGATAATTTATCCGCTGAAGAAGAAAAATCTCTACCTTCCCGTTCCAAGGGTGAGCAAACCCCTACAGAATCAGTCGGTTGGTTTTCAATTGGCGCTTTAGGACTGATTGTTAGTGCATTGGTATACCTCATACTCGTACGCGTCCAAGACGGGCCAGAGATGCGAGAACTTCCAAACCTTGGCCCTGAGCCACAGATTTTAGCTGATGGGTCCCCAGATCCAGAAGGGTTGCCAACAACGACAGACGATGATGGCGTTTTGTGGAGGCAAAACGAGGACGGAGCGATGGATTGGTGGGACCAAGAAATGCGAGTTTGGCATAGGTGGTGAACATTTGATAGAACAATTGTTCGATGATCCTATTCAATTTATCATATATGCAGTTGCCTCAATAGTAGCAATTGTAATACTGTGGCTGAGTTTTATTTGGGTAACAAAAATAAGACCTCGGAAACCCAAAATAGAGGCGGATTGGCGCTCAGATTGTGAGTTTCACGGCGAAGCAATAATCGATGGTACAAAAATTACATTTAAAAATGTTAGAGATTTTTTCTGGCGTACCACAAAAGACTTTGATGCTAATTGGGTAGATGAGATTACAGTAGATTCCGAAGAGATTAAGGATATATGGTTCGTAGTGGACCAGTTTCATTCAATCAAAGGTTTAGCTCATACTTTGGTAACCTTTGAATTTAATGATGGTGTTTGTCTATCATTTTCATTTGAAACTCGTAGAGTTGTTGGCCAAAGATATCATCCATGGGATGGATTATGGCGTGCTTATGAATTGTATCTATTAGTTGGGCTAGAGAGCGATGTTATGGGGCTTCGCACCAATGGTAGAAAGAATATAGATTACATGTTTAGAGCGATTACCCCTCCAGGAAAAGATAAGAAAATGCTCTTCGGTCTTGCACAGAAGCTAAACACGTTAGGTAAAAAGCCAGAATTTTATAATTCATTATTTACTACTTGTAATACCTCAATAGTCAGTTTAGTTAACAAAGTAACACCTGGCAGAATACCATTTACTTGGAGAAATTTACTTCCGGGATATACTCCAAGAGCCGCCTATAAACTTGGATTGATTGAAGATTGGGGAGGTTTTGATCAAACGATAGAGGCCTCCAGAATTGACTTGGTTGCTCAAAAATGGGATGGAGAAGGAACATATTCTGAAATGCTTAGGAAACATTTACCATAATCATTTCAACGTTCTATCAATATTAATAGATGGCCTTCAAGGTGAGAGATTTTTATTTCCCCTCCTATAGATTCGTTATGTAATCCATTGGTTCCAGGCAATAATTCTTCATTGTTTAATGTCCACTTTACTCCACTGAGTGCCACTCCCTTAACAGTGCCAATTGCAAATAATGAAATATTCTTTCCTTTTTCTATAGAATTCAATACTAGGCCTTCACTAGGGACTAATCTTGCAGTCCAATTGTCAAGGTGAAGGATTGCATTTGACTCCTGCTCACATAGAGAAAAATAGGCACCAATTTGATGGTCTAATCTTCCGCCTTCTATTCCTATAACATCAATTTTTGTTGCACCTAAGTTATTGCAATAATCTATGGCTTTGGCCAAATCATTTGACTCTTGATCTAGTATAGGAATTATTGCAATCCCTAATTGTTCAAGTTGCGATATGCTCATTTCTTGTGGAATCGAATCTAAGTCACCAACAATGAAGTCGGGAATAATGTCATTTTGCAATAATTGTACTATTGCTCCATCGCAAGCGATTACGATGTCAGAACAATCAACTAATGGTTTCCAAATCGCTTGATTAGGCCATGTGCCATTGGCCGCGATGAGGACATTCTTAGCCTGCATGAAATAGCCCAAACTCTCTTCATTGTCAAATACACCGCATAAATAATTTAGCACAAAATAATTCTGTTTTGCAATTATCTCACATGACCCCCTATGGGGGTCAAACTAATCATTTAGCGAGAAGCGTTTAGAAGTAACGCTGTCGTCATGACGCTATGTCGGGTGCGGGTAGCAAGGCTTTACCAATAAAATCAATGCTCCTAGCGTTCTTTTTCCTTGCCCAAATATTGACTCCGATTCTTTCAAATATAGCAGTTGAACAAGAAATATTGCAACCGGAAGAGGTGGTAATGAACACTTCCCTAGTACCATTTTCTAATGGCTATGGTCACGACTTTGCAGACACTGTAATTGATTTTGACGGACTTCAGGGTGCTACTGTTAGAAGTGAATCTGCATTGGATGTTTGGAGAAGTGAAGTGCTGTACTCTCAACCACTATTGGCAAACATGGCCAATGAAACTCCAGGAACGCCAGACCTCGTTGTCACTGGACGAGAGAAGTTGAACTTCTGTTGGTCAACACTTGAGGGTAATATTCGTGTTGCTGGGCGCTATTTAAATGGTAATTGGGATGAGTCATTAGTCGATACAGTGGCACCTGTAACTAATCAATCCACATTAGTTGATTGTGCGATTTCGGTGACAAATAACGGCAGATATCAGTTATTATATGTAGACGGTAATGATCTCAAAATGGCAAGAATTGCGTACGAGTCTCCACCTTATATCTCACAAACTTGGCATACAAGAACAATAATTGAAGATGCTAATGTGACGAACTTAGAACTTTCAAACACTCTGAATGACTTAGAATGGGGATTGTTTAGAAATACGGATGGCCAATTATGGCAGGTAAGTTACACTGGCACTAGATGGCAGACAACGTTGATGGACAATGGCCCAGTTGGCGAAGATTTTGAATTAATGATTGATTCAAATGATATTATTCACATTTTGTACACCTTGCCGTCAGATGGCGAAGTGCGCCTTATTAGAATTGAAAATGGTGTCCAAGACAATCGCGTCTTAGCTCGTGATAGTAATCTTGGCCAAATGATTGGAATGGGATTAGATTCAAACTTATACGAGCAAATAGCGACTTCTATCGTCGATGGCGACAATACTACAGTGCAACTCCTTCGTTCACTTTCTGGACAGGATGATGGTCGGATCGACACACAAGCAAATTGGGTACTTTCAGGAGCCACTGACGTTGCTGAAGGAGATTTATTAGTAGGTGATTTCAATGCTGATGGGTTTGATGATTTTGCTTACAACAACCCTTATGCTAATAGTAATGGATTGATTGAAAACGGTCAAGCGACCATATATTTTGGTGCGTCTACAGGGCCAAATACAACTCAAGCAGACATCATTATCAATGGAGAATCCTCAGAAGATAGATTGTCATCAGGTATTGCAGTTGGGGATTATAACGGCGATGGTTATGATGATTTAGCATTGGGTATTCCCGGATTTGATGCACTAGGTAATGACAGCGATGATCATGGTAAAGTAGAGATTTACCTTGGAAATTCCAATGGCCTTAGCAATACCACTTGGTGGAATCAAAGCGGTGCTGCTGGTGATGCATTAGGTTGGAAATTAGAATCCATTAATGATGGCGACTTTGATGGCGACTTTGAATTAGCAGCAGTTTCAAAGAATTGGTCTGAAGTAGTTACTGAAGTAAAAAATAATACGGGTCAGGTTAGTATTTTCTTAGGAAGTTCAGCATCACCAACCCTTGATAGAAATATTAGCCAAAGTAAGAATGGTAATTTATTCGGCAGAGCATTAGCAAGTGGAGGTGACCTTAACGGTGATGGATTTGCTGATTTGGCAATCGCTAATACAGATTCAGAATTAAGCCCTACAGGTTATTCTTCAATCGAGGTTTTCTATGGGTCATTATCAGGATATAATGGTACACCAGATGTATATGTTGAATCACTAGACCCAGGTCGATTGATGGGTTGGCAAATTGAAATTATTGCGGATATAAATGGTGATGGCTTTGACGAATTAGCATTCTCTGAAATATTCAATAGTACATCATCTTACCAAGCGGGTAAAGTTTGGATGTACCATGGTTCGGCTAATGGCATTGGTGGTCTTCCTAGTTATACCATAGAAGGAGATTCTCCAAATGATAGAATGGGTTACGCATTACGTAGTGCTGGCGATGTTAACGAGGATGGATTCAATGATATGTTCATTGTCGAAGATGGGGCATTAAGGGATGGTAAAGTCAAACTATTCTTAGGTTCAGCATCAGGATTGAGAAGCGATGTACAAACTATTGTCCAAGGTGATAGTCAAGAAAAGTTCGGAATTTCGATTGCCACGAATGCAGATCTGGATGGCGATGGATTAGATGAATTAATAATCAGTAAAAGAAATACAAACCTTGGAACATCCTATGGATTAGAATATCATATCTTATCTGAAAGAGATTGGGAAGCAACCGATTTCACTTATCAAGGAGATTTACAATCTCTTAGTTTGGCGTCATCAGCATCGGGTGAATCAAGCATGATGTTGACACTAGTAGTAGATAATTCTACACAATTACACAAGTTAGAACATGCCAACGATGGTAGTCCTCTTGGCGTGTGGTTAGATCAAGAAATTACTTTATCCAATCAAAATAATACTACAGTTGAATATGCAGTTTCAAATGCAGGTAGGCCAATTATTCTAACAAGTGATGCAGTAAATGGTATTGTATATCACACCGCATCAGCATTTACTGCAGTTGAAAACCAACTGATAACCACAGGTACAATGGGTCAATATCTTGGTAGTGCGATTGATGATTCAGGTCGTCAGCATCTTGCATATACCTCTGGAACAGGAAATCAAATATTTGCTAGTATTGAAGGCGAATCTTCCTGGTCTCATGAATTGGTTAGAACTTCAATGGTTTTAGATTCTGAAATTTCAGTTATCATAGATTCCAATAATAATACTAATTTGATTTATAGAGATTCATCCGATGATAGCCTAGAACTGGCTACAAAGCTTAGCTCTTGGTCATTAACAGATGTCGGAGATGTTGGTAGTGCGGTAAGTCTGGATCACCCCGCAGTATTACTGCCAAATGGTTCATTTGCAATCGCTCTGATTGAATCAGATGGCATCAATTCTAATCTGAGCCAATGGATTTGGAATGGAACCGCAATATCCTCTACTGTTCTTCAGTCAGAAACTGATTTAGCTACAGATATTGAAATGGAATTATCTACTGATGGTTATTTGTACATTACCTCAATGACAAATTCTGGAACTTTATCAGTATTCAAGAGTATGTGGAATGATAGCAACTGGACTAATCCTACCGTACCTCACCCGCAGGGAGGAATTAATGATTATCAAATTGATCTAGAGGTTTCAACTACTGCAACTTTGGCGGTTAGAGGAAATGGATATAGTGATATTATCTATGTTGAAGATGGTAATGGTAATTGGACAACCATTGCTACACAGCCTCCTTCAACTGCAAATGGAGCATGGGATTTAGTAGAATTTGATGACCACTATGTTCTATTGACCAGTGAGCCAACCAGTAACTTACTAACATGGAATTCTTTATCCAAAAACCCAATCAACGGCGCATCTGCACCTTGGATGAGTATGTCTTTCGGAGATATTAGCGTGGGTAATCACATCGATGCAGATGTAGATTCAAATGGAACAGTAATTCTATCTATTTGGGATCCAATCAACAATGATGTAGACCTGTTGAAATTATATTCAGATCAAGATCGAGATTTAATTTTTGATTTATTGGATTCTTTCCCAACACTTGGAAATCAATGGAATGATGGCGATGGTGACAATTATGGAGACAATAATCTGGGTCCTTCATTTGATAGTTGTCCTACAGCATCAGGAACTTCATCATTCTTTGAGATGGGCTGTGCAGATTTTGATACCGATGGCTATTCGGATTCATTAGATGACTGTTCAGATCAAGGTGGTACTTCATGGATAGACCGTCAAGGATGTATTGATGTAGACCAAGATGGTTGGTCAGATAATGATGGTAGTTATTATGGCGGAGACGAATTCTCAACAAATTGGAAGCAATCTAAGGATACCGACGGTGATGGTTATGGAGATAATTCAGGTACAGATTGTTGTTCAACATGGCTAGAACCTAGCGCTTCACCAGGAGATTTGTTCCCATTTAATCCAAGTCAATATCAAGACTATGATGGCGATGGATGGGGCGATAATGATTCAGATCTAATTGCTGGTGACCAATGTCCTTACGAATGGGGGTCTTCTTGGCGTGACCGATTTGGTTGCCTTGATTCTGATGGTGATGGTGCAAGTGACCCTTCAGCGATAGGCGAGTTCTTAGAATACAATGCATCACATGGCGCTGATGTTTGGATAAATGAGTCAACTCAATGGAATGATTCTGATGGTGATGGATTTGGGGATAACAGTTCTGAGGGAGCTGTAAATCCAGATTATTTCCCCAATAACATAGCCGCAGCCAATGATTCAGATTTGGATAGCTACCCTGATGCATGGACTTCATATTATAACGCAACCATGGATGATGATAATGATGGCGTTGCCAATGCATTTGATTGGTGCGGCGATTCAAATCTTGACGAAGAGATTGATGCTGAGGGTTGTAATGATGTTGAGTTTCAAAATCAACCGAAAGCATCTCCATCTTTGAACAATCAAGGTTTAACACTTGATGGATGCCTCAATACGTGGGGTAATTCAACAAAACCATATCCAGGTTGTCCAGATGCAGATGGTGATGGATGGATGGATTCACAAGATGATTTCCCATTAGAAAAAACTCAGTGGTTAGATAGCGATGGCGATGGTTTTGGAGATGAAGCAGATGGCTTTGAAGCAGACTTATGTCTACTAGTTTCAGGTGTCTTCAACGGCACAGATGGAATGGGTTGTCCACTAATAAATTCCGAGGATACTGACTTTGATTCGGTATACGATGATTTTGATCTATGTCTTAATACTGGATTAAATTTAGAGGTCGATGCTAATGGTTGTGCTCAAAATCAATTAGATGATGACCAAGATGGAATTATGAATGATGCCGACCAATGTCAAGATACTATATTTCCTGATGCTGTTGATGCAAATGGTTGTAGTCAAACTCAGCAAACAGCAGACACTGATGGTGATGGCGTATATGATCCAGTTGATTTATGTCCAAATACTCCATTGATTGAAGTCGATGGTGTACCCGACCCGATAGATGCAAATGGCTGCCATGAATCCCAAAAGGACGATGATTTAGATGGAGTCAATAATGACCTTGACCAATGTCCTAATACCACAGCAGGATTCCCAGTAAGTTCTGATGGTTGTGTTGATGAGACTGCATTAGATACAGACCTTGATGGCGATGGTTTTCAAGGAAATTATTCCTTCTCTCTAAACTCCACAACAGGGTTAAGAGAAAACCAAAGTGGCGACGCATTCCCTCTAGATTCAACACAATGGAATGATACAGATGGGGACGGTTATGGTGATGAGTTGACTGGTAATAATGCCGACCAATGTCCCAATGAGCACGGATTATCTTTCAAGGATTTCCTCGGTTGTTATGATGATGGTGATGGTTGGAGAGATTTATTTGAACCAGAATCCCTGCGTGGTGATGCAACTCAATGGGAGGATTATGACTTGGATGGATATGGAGATAATAGTTCCGGAACAAACCCAGATCTTTGCCCAAATACTCTTCCAGATTTTAAGAGAGAAGTAAATGAATATGGTTGCGATTCTCAGAACTGGGATAGTGACAATGATGGCGTTGTTGACTTCTATGATATTTGTATTGATGAACCCAGTGGAGTTGATGGATATTCTGATGGTTGTCCTAAACGCCAAATAGCCGATTCAGACACATCATCAACAATTTTTGGTGTTTCTAAGATGGCATTAATTGGCATCGTTGGAGGTATAATCGGATTATTGGTTGTCATTGTCATAGTATTGAGATTAGTTCGTGGAAATGACGACTATGATTATGATGATGATGATGACGATGAGGATTGGGATGATGATGAAGACGACTTCATGGCCTCATTCAGAAGTAGTCCAAAGATTGGCTCAGCGAAAACCCCTCCAAGTAGAGGTGGTAGCAGAAGTCCAACAACTCCTCAGGGCCGAGGCCCTCCTGGCAAGGCGCCTCCAAATAGAGGTCCTCCAGGTTCAAATGCGGGCAAAGCAAAACCAAAGGCTAATGCTGACGTTGCAGAATCACAAGCAGATGTCGATGAAGATCAAGGCGTGAAGAAAACAAAGAGAAAGGCTAAGATTAAAATTGATTTGAGCATTTTCGAAGGACACCAGACTGCTGATAGAGAATCTGCCGCAAGTTGGGTAAAACAAGCCCTATCAGATGGTGAAGAGCAAAGAAGCATCATGATGCAACTACAAGAAACTGGTTGGACGGCCGAACAATCTAGGGCTATTTTTGATTTAGGAAGGAGTCGATAAAGTGTTACAAATAATTTTCAAAGCAGTATCCTTTGGCATCAGCCATAAGAAGGGGACTAAGTACGGTAACAATTGAGGGGATTGGATATGTCTGATGCAGTACCAGAAGGAGCAATTATGCCGGATGGCATAGAAGTCGATGAGGCTGCTGCATACTTCGGTGTTGTTGACTCATCCGATGCAGTTCATCAGATGATGGCAATGAACCGATTTGAAGCGATGGAGAATTTCTTTGCTCAACTATCGGACATCGTTTTGACCGCTGGAGAATTTGATTTCGAAGCTGCAAGTGAGAGAATGCAATGTGAAGGTGGAGAAATTTACTTTTTGGTTGCAGGTCATTTGTCATTATTGAATATTACAGACCCTCTATTGAATTATCTTGGTCTTGAAAATTCACTTGGAGAAGGAGGGGGGAATTGTCAGAGGGAGGCAACAGGTGCAGATTATGAATCACTCAAGGAATTATCAGATCCAATGAAGGTTCTCAAGTTGTTAGCGATAGCCTATACAACAGGTGGAGCAGGAGAAGTCACCCGCTATCTCAATGGTTTTGAAGCATTGATCTCTAATCCTGGAGCAAATGAAATTGCACTATTATCAATCTCTCAAGAATTAATTGTTTCATTGGATGTAGCAGGGCATGCACTTCCTATTCCTACACTCGCAAGCGGTGAAGCAGCGTCTTCGGCAGTAGTTGCTATACCAACTGCAACTGCAAAACCTGTAGTGCAAACAAAACAAGGAGCACCGCCAGTTCAAATCCCAAAGCGTGAAAACATCCCGTTACCAAGTGAAGGAACGATTCCTTTACCTTCGGCAGAAAGTAATGTGCCAGTGCCTGAGCCAGTAATAGAAGCTGAGATTGAACAAGCACCGGTGAATACTGAGAATCTAAAAGAAGTAGCCAAAGCCACTCAAGACGCATTTGCTGGCGCTTTCAATATTGGAGTTGAAGAAGAAACAGCACCTGTAATTGAAGAAGAAATAGTACCAGTAGTAGCTACCCAAGAAGTAGTTGAAGAGATACAACCTGAAGTAGTTCAAGTTGAACAATCAATTGTAACTGAGGTTGAAGAGGATAAGCCACAACAAGATAATTTTGTAAGTGCAGCAGAGCACTTTATTGCCGCAGATACTGATGGTAGCGGTCAATTATCTATTGAAGAATTAGCAGAAGCGACTGATACTACAATAGAAGAAGCCACAGTCCTTCACGCTCAAGCAGATACAGATGGCGATGGTGCTGTATCACTATCAGAATTCATGTCTTCAGCAGCTGGTGAAAAAGCCGCTGCCCTGCCAAAGCCGGTTGCCCCGGTACGTAAGCCTTTGAGCGATACTGGACAACCAAAACAAGACACAAGACCTATCCCTCAACCAAGACCAATTCAATCGAATCAACAGCAACAACCGCAACAGCAACAACCGCAACAAAATTGGAATCAACAACCGCAACAGCAACAACCGCAACAGCAGCAAAATTGGAATCAACAACCGCAGCAACAACCTCCACAACAACAAAATTGGAATCAACAACCACAACCGCAGCCACAACAAGGTTGGAATCAACCGCAAACAGTGATTCAACCGACAATTCGTTCAGGTGTCTTGTGCCGTGGATGTGGAATTGGATTAGATCCGAATTGGAGACACTGCCCAATATGTGGTTCTCCAAATACAGGTTACTGATCAAATCAAAAACTTTCCATCTTCAATAATTTGAGTGTCATCAAGCCATACGCTTGCTTTTTTCAATACACCGGGGATATGTATTCCAACTGCAGCCGAGCCACCAAGGGAAGTATTGTCGCCAACAGCGAAATAACAAGTACCCGATCGCTTTTCATCTTCGAGAACATTACCAAGTAGTCTTGCCATCGGATTCATTCCGAACCCGAATTCCGCTACAGTCCAAACATTTTCTCTATGCTTGACATTTTGCCTTCTAGCCGCTTCTCCAAATTCTTGACGAATAGAAGCAGCGATTGCACCACCTTTTACATCTATTACCAATCCCTCTTCAATGACGAAAGTGACAGGTTCATCAACCAAATTAGATTCCCATGAGCCATCGATTACGATTGTTCCATTCATACTATTTCCTCTTGGTAATACGAATACCTTACCAGCAGGTAAATTAGTCAGCATTTTCGGACGGTTGCAGATGCCATTATCGTCCATTTTCCATTCTCTCCAATTCACTTCAAAAGTGACATCAGTGCCATTTTTCGATTTAACATTAACAATTCTTCTGCGCCTCAATACTGGTGATAGTTCACTTATTTTACGCTTGATTTCTGTGAAGTCAGCAGAGATGCCGCCCTTGGTGAACATTTCAACATTCATTCCAGGCATTGTTGCCACTCGTGCACCATCTCTTAGTGCCTGGCGTATCGCCTTAGTGTGGGTTAAAGAATATCTGGTTGGAGCGATAATTACTGATTGCTGGCGCATTAAATTTGCAACAGGAGTAGGAGGTTCATCGCCATGGTGGCGACCCTTTGGCATTACTATCAATAAAACACGGTCCGTTCGTTCAATAGCAGCCTCGTGTAGTGCTTGGCCAATTTCTCCTGTGGTCGGGTCACACACAATCAACACATTATCAGCTCGGCGAATATCTAGGCAAGTACGAATCACAGTTTGTGAACTCTTCTTCAATAAAGATGCAAAATCATCTTTAATTTCTTCATCACTACTTCCGCTATCTAATTCTGTATTCTTCACCACAATCCCAGAACTATTTTCTCCAATGGTGACTTCATCTGGAGCCTTGTCATCTATTTCTCCAATGACTCCGATTAATTCATCGTCATCTTTGATTGGCGGGTGCTCCTTTCCGCCTTTTCGTCGGAATGGTCTCACCATGCACAGTCCAATCCGCTTGAAGTCTTCAATGTGTGCTAGTATTGTTGATACTATAACAGTGAATAGTTGATGAAGAAAGACCTCTTCGCTTAGGTTATGAGCGCATATGGAGAATTCATTGAATTGGTAAAAGACATCTATCGTCTCGGTGCATTGCAGGGTCATTTGGGATGGGATCAAGAGACCATAATGCCTTCTAAAGGAGCAGAAGTACGCGGTGAAATATTGGCCTGGTTGGCCAAAGAAAGACATTTACGTATTACTGATTCCAACCTTGGAGAATTATTGAAAAAGGTAGAAGCAGAAACAGAACTTGATAGCGATCAATCTGCTAATGTTAGGGAGATGAGAAGGGTTTACGATAAATCAATAAAACTTCCAAGTGAGTTTGTTTCAGAGTTTGCTAAAGCACGCTCTGAAGCACTACTTGGTTGGCAAAAAGCCAGAGCAGATTCAGATTTCTCTGCATTCGAACCGCAATTACAAAAATTGGTTGATATGACTAAACAAAAAATAGACTATTTTGGTATTACAACTACGGCATATGATGTTCTTCTTGATGAATTTGAAGTTGGTATGACCGTAGAAGATTATGACCCATTATTTGCTGGATTAAAGCAAAAATTGGTGCCTCTTTTACAAAAGATACTACACTCACAAAAACTTAATCCAGTTCCAACATTACCTGAGGGCTTAACATTTTCAATAGCCGCACAAACAGAATTCTGTGAGAAAGTTTCAACCAATATGGGGTTTGATTTTGAAGCGGGAAGAATGGATGCATCAACTCATCCTTTTTCCGCTGGTTTGTGGCCAGGGGATACTCGCTTCACAACAAGATTCGATGAAAAAGATCCATTTTCCTGCTTGTATGCTGTAATGCATGAAACAGGACATGCGTTGTATGAACAAGGATTGGCGCGTGAATTTTCATTCACACCAAGAGGTCAAGCGGTTTCGTTAGGAGTTCACGAATCTCAAAGTCGTCTTTGGGAAAATCAGATTGGTCGCACTGAAGCATTTTGGAAAGTTGCAAACCCATGGTTTAGGGAACTATTCCCCGATTCACCTCAATGGGATGCGAAAACATTGAACAAAATTGCTAACACTGTATCAACAGGATTTATCCGTGTAGAAGCTGATGAAGTGACTTATAATTTACATGTTATGTTAAGATATGAAATTGAAAAGAAATTGTTCAATGGGGACTTAACGGTAAAGGAACTACCTGAGACTTGGAATAATATGTTTGAGGAGTGGTTTGGAAACAAAGTTCCAACAGACTCAGAAGGATGTTTGCAAGATATTCATTGGTCAATGGCAGCATTCGGATATTTCCCAACATATACCCTTGGAAATTTGTATGCAGCCCAATTACTGGAATCAATGAGTGATGATTTGGGAGATATTGACCAAATAATAGCACAAGGTGACTGGTCTTCGCTATTACAATGGTTACGCCCTCGCATTCATCACCAAGGATCTGTTATGACACCTGCACAATTGATAGAATCAGCAACTGGTAAATCGCCAAGCCCTGATGCCTTCATCAGATACATAGAGAGCAAATATGGTGAACTATATTCTCTAGATGAGAACTGATATTGAAATTATTCCTCTTCAATCTTGTGTGAATCGATTAATGAATCCATTTTTGCGGCCAATTCATTCAAGGCTTGTTGTAAATCATTGGACCGATCATCTTCATAGTTTGTTCCAAATGTTGTTCCCAGCAACGTGATCATAGCACCAGATAACATAATCACAGCAGGCCAATAAACATCTGCTGCAATCATATCAGTTCCAGCATTCATGCCACCCCATATCACTCCAACTAGAAAGGTGATAAACCCAATTATTACTTGTTGGTATCCATCTCCTAAATTTTCCTTAAGTGTATTCATGTTGTTTCCCTCAATTATGTCTTATCCGTTTTACTTATAATATTCTGCGCTAAATGAGGTCATAATAGCGTTAATTATGAGAGAATTAATCCCCTTATTGCCAAGGTGTCATCAGTATTGGAGAGCCAACTTGGCCCTTTTCAACCAGCAATTTACCTTTCTGACCAGTACTCTTATCGCGCTTGAATACAGGAATACCAGCTACAATAGTAATTTGAGGCCAGCCGACCAATTTATGCCCTCTAAATGGGCTCCAGCCGACTCTTGTCCATGTGTTTTCATCAAGAACTTCAACTTCATTCTCTAGGTCAACTAGTACAACATCACCATCTGCGCCCTCTATCAATTTACCTTTTCCAGTCATATTATAGCAATCTGCAACATTAGTTGACATCCAATTCACAACATCTTCAACACTACACATTCCATTTTTAGCATGTGTAAGCATTACTGGTAGTGATGTTCCGACACCTGGCATTCCACTCGGTGCCTTTGGAAAACCCTCCAATTTTGAACTCAAGGTATGAGGTGCATGATCTGTAGCAATACATTGAATTGTACCATCATGAATACGTTGCCATAATATTTCTTTATCGCGTTGATAGCGAATTGGCGGATTCATCTTTAATCTAGTTCCTTCTTTTTCTACATCAATTTCAGTAAATGTGAGATGTTGAGGTAAAGTTTCTGTTGTAATAATAGCACCTTCCCCTCCTTGAGAAGGAAGGCGAGTCCTATCAGCTAGCCAATCAGCTTCCAAACCGCTTGTAAGATGGAGGATGTGTAATCGATGACCACTATTATCTGCTAATTCAACTGCTAGTTGAGTAGCAAGTAATGCGGTGATATCATCTCTCCACTCTGCATGAGCAGCCATGTCAGTTCTATTTTTGTAACTTTCAAAACGCTCTACCAACCGTTCTTCATCTTCTGCATGAACTGAAATTAATCCAGCGGTATTGTCAAAAATAGTTTTCAAAGCCTCGCGTTCATTGACAAGTAAGTTGCCGGTAGATGACCCCATGAATACTTTGATACCACAAATCCCAGGAACTGAAATTGCTTGTTTTGGTTTACCAACTGCTAATTGTAATTGTTCAATATTTGTGGGGGTTGCTCCGATGAAAAATCCATAATTATTGACACACTTTGCAGCAGCAGTATCTAACTTCCCTTGCATACCTTCCATCGTCGTTATCGATGGTTTGTTATTTGGCATATCTAGAAAAGAAGTAATTCCTCCACTAACTGCAGCAGCACTACCACTTTCTAAATCTTCTTTGTCGGGTTGTCCGGGATCTCTAAAGTGGCATTGAGGGTCTATTCCGCCTGGAAGTAAATGAAGCCCAGTACCGTCTATTAGCAGTTCATCATCACTTGGTAATAATCCACCACCAAAGAGAATTTCAGAGATTACTCCGTCGCTAATCCTCAAATCTCCGATTGCTGTTTGAGTCGGAGTTACCATCGTTGCTCCACAAATCAACGCGCTTCCATGTCTTACCATAACCTTCCCTCAAACTGTATGGCGATGACTCTAGCCCATCAACTAATCGCCTATTTTGTGGATGATATTATTTTGATTTAGGTCTAAAGGCATTACAAATTTCCAGATTCATCTCAATAAATGGTCCTTTCATTAAATCAATACAATATGGAACAGCTCTCCAAATTTCATCAATAGTCTCTCTTATCGCCTTTGGCCTACCTGGTAAATTGAATATTAAGCAAGAACCACGAGTACCACCAATCTGTCTTGAAAGAATTGCTGTAGGGACAAAGGTCAATGAGATTGCTCTCATCTGTTCTCCGAAACCATCCAAAATCCTATCACAAACAGCAGCAGTAGCCTCTGGCGTAACATCACGCTCGGCAGGACCAGTTCCTCCAGTAGTTACAACAACACAGCAACCTATTTCATCGACCAATTCCTTTATTGATTGTTCAATTACTTGTTGATCATCACTCACGCACCTATAATGTACAGTGACAGGACTCCTTATCGCTTCTTCAAAAAACCCTAAAATTGCCGGCCCACCTTGATCTTCATATTGGCCTGCGCTGGCTCTATCACTGGTAGTAATAATGCCGATATTGGCCAACTCACCTCTGTGACCATCACTCCCTTCAATGACGGTTATTGACTGCAATGCAAAACCTCAATTTTCGCCATATTTTGCTTGAACGTCAGCGTGGAAGTTATCGAGTAAAGTGTCTTCAAATAACTCGGTTTGTCTACGCATTTTTGTTGAACGCATGTGGAATACCGTTAGTAGAATGAATACGATAATTACCAACGGAATAACCGCTTCTAATTTGTACTGATGCATGACCTTGACAATACCTTCCGCAGTATATGCCCATGTTACTGAAGCAGCAACACCACCAAGTCCAGTCGCTAATAAAACTCTAGTAAAGTTCATTCTTGATAATAATCCTAACATGGCGCCAACCAATACACCAGATGCCATAAATGGAATCCAAACGAAAGCGATTAGACCCCAGAAGCCCCAGCGATTAATAAAATCACGTTTCTCGTTTGCCATATATTCAACAGTGGATAGAGCGTTGCCAATGAATTTTGTTTGCAACATCTTTCCGCCAAGGCCATCTTGCTTTGCAATAGCAACAACTCTTTCATCATCAGAGCCACTCTGTTCTATTCTTCCAGCCCCAGATCTATCTGCGAGAGTTGAAACTTGATTTCTAGTTTTTATTATCAATTCTTGACTGCCGAGTAGATCTGCATTGCGTTGAGAAATATATTGATATAATTCATCTTGAATTTGATCAGTGGTTTTCTTAAATCTAAAGAAAGCAAATCTCTGTGTAGGGTAATAAATCACTGATACGAATATTACTCTGTCATCACTTGTGACAACAGCGCCTTCTAAATTAACATCAGAACGGCGCGTGAAGAACAGGTCTAGAGAATCTCTAACTTCATCTTCAACTACGGATAAGGTATGTAATTCAGAGAAGAATGAGGTATAATCTTGCTCTGATTGTTCGGAATCCATTCCTGCGGAACCGACGCCTACTCCAGAATCAAAGTCAATATCATGTCCGCCACCTATCGTTCTAACAGTTAGTTGAACTGGCTTGAATACTCTAAAAATTGCAAATTCATCAAGGATTTCTTTCAATACTTCTGCACGAACATCTCTGTTATCTGAAAATGTTCCATCCGTATTCTTGTATGGAACCATAATATCAATCGACAATTCTCTGGGTTCAATTTTATACAATTCCCAATCTATATCAATTTGTAATCTGGTAGCGGTATTTGTAATAGTGTCTTCAACCAATCTAGCAATATGGGAGCGGGACAGCATATCGTCAGCTTCTTGATGGTATACTTTGTATGTAATCGGGTACAAGACCATTAATGAAACAACTGAAAGTGAAAGCGAAACAAAAGCCATCCACCAAGCAGGGATGCCAGCAGAACCACCAGTTAGCATTGCAGTTTCCCTGCCGCCACCCAATTCCGCTCCCATCAAGAGATAGCCCCAATCACCTAAATCCTGTACACCCCAGCACGATCTAGCGCCTTGGTCAGTGATTCTAATATCTCTAATCGTTTCACTTGAAACGAATGGAAGGAAATCAAAAGCCTTCTCTTTTTCCTCAATTTCGAACATTATTTCTTTACTTATTTGTTCTCCACCTTCAACAATAGTTGCGTTTTGGAGATCTGAATCATTATACACGGCTATGCGTAATATGAGATTATAATGGCCTGCTTCAAGTTCTGAATAAGTCGCTCTGTGAGAAGCTCTACCCGCCGCAGTTTCGCCTTCTCCGGCAACGGCTCTTGTTGTTTCTTCAGATGAAACAACAATTTCACTCTCGGTATGTATCTCCAGTATTGTATAGTTCAGTACGGCAGTTCCCAATGGAAGGTTATGGCCTGCGATTGAAAATAGTTCACGGTCAGTATCCGGGAAGATATGCATCCAAGGTTCCTCGGTGATTTCTTCACATTCATCGCCAATATCCAAGAATGTAGTGGATGCTTGATGGTCGATTGAGGTTGTATTACCAACCATTCCGGAAGACATTGCAAATAGAAGGAGGCCAAAAATACCAGCGTATACGATTCCTCCAAAAAGAACCAAATCTTCTTTACTACTCAAAAACGATTTGTTATCATTAGTTCTTCTACGGCGAATAGAGCCAAGTTCCTTTGCGGTTTTATCGCGGATTTTTGTCTCGGGGTCAAGGCTTTCCTTAGGCATGTCACCCCCGCTCGCTGACTTCCCCATATTATGAGAAGAAAAGCATTAGCACATGAAGTATACTCTTGAAATCTACAAAAAACAGTTCCTGAATGAAAAACAATGGAATGCTAATCGCGAATATTTGAACAGTTGGTGGGTAAGGCCGGACTTGAACCAGCGACCTCGGCATCTTCAGTGCCGCGCTCTCCCAACTAAGCTACTTACCCGTACACATTGGCGAGTCCCCTCGCCATATCAAGGCTTTTGTTACAGTGCTTTGCTTCTCAAGAGGTCAAAGATTTATTCAATACCGTCAAGAATCAGTTTTTGAGC
This sequence comes from Candidatus Poseidoniaceae archaeon, assembly GCA_028353405.1. Taxonomy (GTDB): domain Archaea; phylum Thermoplasmatota; class Poseidoniia; order Poseidoniales; family Poseidoniaceae; genus MGIIa-L1. Next base: position 102,242 of record JAOMOG010000001.1, read on the forward strand.
ATCAAATAAGACTTCTAGTCCACCATCAGCACGGCCGAGCAGCGACATCAACTCATCGCCAGAGAATGTTGCTTCTTCTCCAGTTCCTTGGATTTCAACATATTTTCCATCAGCAGTTTTGACGACATTCATGTCAACATCCGCATTAGAATCTAGCAAATAATCTAGGTCTAGCCAAACTTCATGGTCAATCAATCCAACAGAGATTGCAGCCAAGTCGTGTGGGATAACTGCGTTTTCGTGGTTAGTTGCCTCAACATTAGATAATTTAGGGGCAACCCAGTTGCCTTCTTTTTGTTGTTCAAAAGTTGGTCGAAGATCTTTTGGAAGACAAATCCCTTTAGCAATAAGCCGTCTAACAGCTAATCTCAAAGCAATATTTCCCGCAGTTATCGATGCACAACGTGTTCCTCCATCAGCATTTAGAATATCACAATCAACATTGAGTGCGATTGGACCTAAAGCCTCTAGATCAACAGCGGCACGTAATGAACGAGCAATAAGACGTTCAATTTCTTGAGTTCTTCCCTTTGCACCTCTTCTTTCACGGCGGAAGCGAGAATCGGTTGAACCAGGTAGAAGTGAATATTCAGCATGAACCCAGCCTTTTGAAGAGTCTCTTGGGAACCAGCCAGGTAACCTTGATTCTTTTGTTACACACACTAAAATTACAGTATCTCCTTGCCTGTAAAGAATTGATGCAAGTGCATTTGGTGTGAAATCTATCTCTACTTCAACATGTCTCATTTCGTCTTTTGCCCGTGTCGGTTCAAAACCGGTCTTGAATTTGCCCATGTCGGGGCGAGTAGGTTTGCTTCATCAAGGCTTCTCAAGGTAATTATTGTTCAACATCACATTGAAAGGTATGCTTTTACTCGGATGGTTATGTCCCTCCCGCGTGTCGCCATATGTGCAGTCGCCCGTACACCGATTGGTAAACTGATGGGGTCTCTATCTCCTTTTTCAGCAGTTGAGTTGGGAACTCTTAGTGTCAAAGAACTATGCAACAGAATGAACATTAACGCTGCATCCGGAATTGTTGACGAATTAATATTTGGCCAAGTTTTGCAGGCGGGTGCAGGTCAAAACCCTGCGCGTCAAGTTGCATTAGGAGCGGGATTACCTGTTTCAACTCCTTGTATGACTTTGAACAAAGTGTGTGGCTCATCCCTAAAAGCAGCAATGACGGCAGCAAATAGTATTCGTGCTGGCGAGTATAATGTGATTATTGCTGGAGGAATGGAGAGCATGACCAATGCCCCTCATTTGTTAATGGGTCAAAGATCTGGTGCAACAAGAGAGAATTCCAAACCCATAGATTCAATGATTCATGATGGACTTTGGGATGTTTATAATGATATACACATGGGAAATACTGGGGAAACTGTTGCACAAGAGTGCTCAATATCTCGTCAAGAATCTGATAAATACGCAGCCCGATCTCAACAAAGAGCAGCAACTGCGTGGGAAAATGGATGGTTTGATTGGGAGACCTTTAGTATCGAAATTCCACAAACAAAGGGAGATGTAATACAATTTTCACGAGATGAAGGAATCCGTGCTGGTACCACTGCAGAATCTTTAGCAAATCTAAGAACAGTATTCAACAAAGAAGGGCAAGTAACAGCAGGTAATGCAAGTACAATTAATGATGGAGCAAGTGCAATATTGTTGGCAAATGCTGATTTTGCCAAGAAACAGGGTTGGGAGATAATCGCTTATGTTGAAGATTATGTGACATCAGGTGTTGAACCATCAAGGGTCATGAGTGCTCCGATTCCAGCAGTAAAAGACCTCTTGAAACGAAATAATTTAGAAGTATTAGATGTGGATATTTATGAGCATAATGAGGCCTTTGCAAGTGCTTCATGTGCAGTTGCCAAAGAAGTTGGGATTCCAGATGATAGATTCAACCTCCACGGCGGTGCAGTTGCTTTGGGTCACCCATTGGGTTCGAGCGGAACAAGGTGTTTGATCACAATGCTTGGAGTCATGCGCAGGACAGGCGGTAAATCGGGAATAGTAACCCTATGCTTGGGCGGCGGAAATGCAGTTGCAATGCTCGTTTGTAACGAATAATCAAGTATATAGTGTTTCATTATTGCCTTTTTTTAACTGATGGTGCTAAATAGGGTTGGCAGACGGCCACAGACATGGACACTGAAAACGTTACCTTCGCTGACCTCGGCGTAGACCCCAAGGTCGTACGTGTTTTACAGTCTCAAGGCATTCTTTCTCCCTTTGAAGTACAGCTTGCAGCTATACCAGATGGCATGGCAGGAAGGGACATTTGTTGCCGTGCTCCAACAGGGTCTGGTAAGACTTTGGCATTCGGACTTCCGCTACTAGCAAAGACTACTGAATCAAGACCATTCTGTCCAACTTCTCTAATTTTAACTCCAACTCGTGAACTTGCAGAACAAATTTACAATGTATTGGAACCCCTTGCATGGGAACTCAAATTGTATGTGCTTGCAGTTTATGGCGGTGTATCATACACTAAACAATTCAAAGCACTTGACCGTGGTGTTGATATTTTGGTAGCATGTCCAGGTAGATTATTGGATTTAATTGACAGAGGTAATGTGTCACTTCAAGATGTTAATTGTGTAGTTCTTGACGAAGCGGACAGAATGGCTGACATGGGATTCATGGAACCAGTTTGTAAGATTCTTAATATGTGTAAAAGAGAGAGGCAAACCATCCTTTTCAGTGCAACTTTAGATGAAGAGGTTGCAGATTTAGTTAGAGATTATCAAACAGACCCTGTGACAATAGAAGTTGGTCCAAAGGAAGTTTCAATGGAATCAATGCAACATCTATTTTGGATGATTCCAGGTTCAAAGAAAGGACCAATAAGTGCTGAATTAGTCCGAAAAACAGGCCGTGCTATTGTTTTCTGCCGTACACGCGCAGGTGTTGATAGAGTCGGAGATGAATTGGAATACGATGGTGTTTCAGTTGAAACATTACATGGTGGATTAAGCCAGCATAACAGAGATAGAGCCATGGAAAGATTTCAGCATGGAGAAACAATGGCTCTAGTAGCGACAGATGTAGCCGCTAGAGGTATTGATGTTGCAGGCGTGAATTGTGTAATTCATTATGATCCTCCAGAGAACGGTAAGGCCTACAAGCACCGAAGTGGAAGAACAGCTCGCGCTGGAACATCTGGAGTTGTAGTCTCACTGGTTCAAAAACCTCAGAAGAGGTCCTATGTCCGTATTCAACAACAAGTAGGAATTAGATGTAATTTCGATCCTCCCGAGTTTTCAGATATCCCTGAATTCGAAGTAGAATTTATTGCACCCAAAGCAAAATCATATGGGCGTCAAGGTTCTAATTCTAGAAATAATAGCGGTGGAAGGCATAATCGTAGTAATCACTATGGAAATAACAACCGAGGTGGAAACCGTGGTGGA
>JAOMOG010000010.1 GCA_028353405.1 Candidatus Poseidoniaceae archaeon
GATAACCTTGACTTTTCACAAGCATCCAAGGTTCGCCTAATGCCAGGTTTAGTTGGTGGATTCTAAGGTTAATTTAGGACACTTCGCCCCGTCTTTTTACTGAATGTTGCACCGTCACGCGACGGACAGGTTCAAGAAAGGGTGGTTGGTCGGAAGGTTTGGAGTTGTGTGTTATGGCAGAGCTAGTAGATTATAAATGCGCAGATTGCGGAAGCCTAGAATCGTTCCACCGAGAGCGTAATGGTATCAGTTGTAAGGCATGTGGATCCCGTATCTTCATGAAATTGCGACGCAATGGAACAAAGCGCCTACCTGCAGAGTGAAATCCGCATAATTTCTGAACCTTCCTTGATGGGAGAGTTGAAAGACCTATGACTTTGAGTTGGTCTTAGATGGCGAGCTGGCTTGAGGAAAAGGCGCCAAGGCGTTTTGACGAACTTCTTCTGTCAGACCATGTACGTGAATACCTAAAACGCAGTTCACTGCAAGCAAATCCACCTCATCTTCTCATTTCAGGTCCGTCAGGGGTCGGCAAAACTGCTGCATGGCGTTTAGTCGCTAGACAAGTCCTCGGCCCTTCATGGCAAGCTACAACTCATATTATTCAGGCTAGAGATTTAGCAAAAACATCAGGGGCGATGAAGAAATTTGAGGAATTTCTTAGGCCCGAAGGATCAAGTTCCAAAGATACATTAGCAGGTCGAACTTCCTTGGATGCTTATTATTCAAATCTCTCTCCAGCAGTTGCGGGCGATGTAGCCCCAGCTGGTATTGAATCATCCGAACACAACAAAGACACCAAAATCCCCATCTCAAGAATCATTGTCATTGAAGATGCGGATTTCCTCGGAAAAACAAGACAATCATATCTGCGGCGCATGGTCGAAGAAAGTAGCCGCAGTGCTAGATTTATTTTTACCGCCAAAACCCCTTCGCGAATCATAGAAGCCTTACGTTCTAGAGTCCAGTTAATTCGTTTTCCAATAATTCCTCGTGAGGATATTGAAAGCCGTTTGAATCAAATAATTACAGAAGAAGGCCTTTCACCAGATAGGGGAATTATAGGCGATATCGCTCACGTATCAAGCGGGAATCTTCGCAAAGCAATTTTCTTAACACAATTATTATCACAAAGAAATTTACTTAATGATAGGAAAAACCTGCAAACCGTCTTGGCTGCAACCTCGGTTAGAGAGATACAACGCGTTGTTGAAGAAGCACTAAGAGGCAAAGTTCACCAATGGCGATGGGAGAAAAATGGTAGCAAAAATTCACGAGTTCTAAAAGGTGCAATGGGTCAATTAGACGAGCTGATGACAAAATATAATTTTGAAGCAGAAGAAGTTGTCGAACACTTCTACAGCCTATTTACTGCCAGCCGCCTCCATCTCGATGAGGCAGTTCTTTCACAATTATTGATCGCTTTAGCAGAATGTGATGTTTCTTTGAAAACCTCAGCAGTTGGTAGGATTCAACTTGAATTATTTTTACACCAAGTTGCAGAGATTGGTTCAAAGCAAGTGGTTACATAATCACAACCATCTAATCACAGGATTATTTCGCAAGGCTTGGGCGTGTAGCATAGCTGGATAATGCATCGGCCTCCTAAGCCGAAGACCGCGGGTTCAAATCCTGCCGCGCCCGCTTCTGTCACCAAATAGCGAGTGCCATTGTTCAAGAGCCGTAGCATGGTAGCGTAAACATGGGCAACCGTAAGGATGGATTGTCCATGGAACACATCCCCTTTCCTATGCCCGAGAAGCGCGGCGCACTTCGTCAAAATTGGAAAAAGTTGACATTTTTACACTGGGAAGTAAATCCCGATGAACTCCGAAAACATCTTCCAAAGGGATTAGAACTTGATTTATTTGAAGGAAAGGCTTACGTCGGTTGTATTCCGTTTATTATGGAAAAAGTACGACCGCGTCTGATGCCCTGGGTTCCAGGAATTTCTACATTTGGTGAAACTAATATTCGCGCATATGTCACAAAAAACGGCATTCCAGGTGTATTTTTCTTGACCTTAGATGCACAAAGCCGAGTAACATGCTTCTACGCGAATCGGCGATATGGGCTGACTTATCGCCACGCAAAATCAAAGGTTCATGGTAACCTTGAGCAAGGTTATCATTGGACTTCTAAGAGGAGTAAAGGAGGGTATTCATTAGAAGGCTCTGCAAAGAGCGTAGGTGAAATCCGCCAAGCAAAAGAAAACACTCTCGAATACTTTTTGTTTGAACGCTATAGCCTTTACACTGAACGGCGTGGTTTGCTTCATCATGGATATACACACCATGTCAAGTGGTGGTTTAGTGATGGTGAAGTTGAGATTAAAAGCAATTCTTTGGTTGAACATTATGAACTTGGTATTGAAGATCCTTTGACCCCCGACCTTGTACATCTCTCAGAAGGAGTAGAGGTTGTAACATGGCACATAGAGCCCATTGCAGGTGAATAATATGGTGGAAACAGATGTAATGTTATTGGATGGAGATTGTGGTTTATGCACTCATACAGCCGTCTTTCTTCATCCAAGATTAGTTGAGAAATCAAGCCTCCGTTTTCTCGCAATTGAAAGTGAAGAAGGGCAATCGCTAATCGCTACCTTCGCCGAAAAATTTCAACAGGCGGATTCAGTCTATCTCATTCGAAATGGCAAGCCATACATGAGGTCGGCAGCAGGAATACGCATCATTCTCTATCTCAAATGGTACTATCGAATGTGGTATCCCCTACTATGGCTAATTCCGCTACCAATTCGTAATATTGGTTATCGCATCATCGCTAAGTATCGACATAAGTTTTTCAAACGGCCATCTGTTTGCATTTATCCCACCCTCCTATCATGAATTGAAAGTTTTCTAAACGATGACAATGAGGCGTAACAATGCAAGAAAGGTCGTGGCTCAAAATAGTCATGGCAATTCTTCTCTCCATATTGGTTGCATCTGGGTCTTATGTCATCACTGACAATCTTAGTAAAACTGAGGACAAAGAAGAAGAACAAATAGAATGTATAGGTCAACAAATTCTGACCCAAGAGGGTTGTGTTGATCCAGATCCAGAACCGCCAAAACCAGAGGATTGCACTCCCTTACAAGTTTGGCGTGACGGAAATTGTCACGATATAACCCCGCCACAGAATCTAACATATGGTGCAGAAGTAATACAATGGACGATCGGAGAAATTCACACACTTACTCCATCATTTGACGGCGATGGACCAGATTCGTGGATGGTGTATCCGGCCTTTCCAACATTCATTTCCATAGATGAATTTAATGGCGAAATCATCGCAGCCCCTCAGGCCGAATACAGTAGCACCACCCACGCCATTATCGCCTCAAATAGCGGTGGTGTTTCAACGACTAATCTCACAATTTCAGTAATTAATATTCAGCCCATGTTTAGTTATCCTTCCCCACAATGGACTTTTGTTTTGGGATATTACGATGAGTTACCATTGCCACTAATTGGTGACATGAGTATAGACAATTGGGATATAACGCCAGAACTTCCACAGGGTTTGTTAATCGATTCAAATGGACGTATAGGTGGAACAGCGACCATATTAGGCAGCACAAACCATAGCGTCATCGCAACCAATTCGGGAGGTTCTACAAGTGCAGAAATTCAAATCATTGTAGTCGATGAAGCTCCATCACTTTGGTATGCAGCACTGGGGAATTCTGCTTTAACAATAAGCAAAGGAATTGCAATGCAACCACTGGTAGCCACCAGTTCACAAGGACCGGTCATCACCTGCAATAGTCAGCCACAACTACCACCTGGATTAGAACTTGCAACAAATTGTAATATTGAAGGTACAGCAACAGTATTGCTCAACCAATCTGATTTCCTAATTACTGGAACTAATAGTGGTGGTACAAGCCAGTACAATCTAACTCTCACCATTATAGATCAACCATTATCGAATATTTTGTATGGAGTAGGAAATTACACCTTTGCCAAGCAAGTTAGCATCGTTGACATTGAACCGTCTTATGATGGAGGAGTTGCTTTGCTTTGGGAAATTCAACCACAACTTCCAACCGGTATATCATTTGATCAAAGTTCAGGGGCAATCACCGGTACTGCACTAAACGTCCATCCAACTACGACATATACTATCTTCGCCAACAACACTGGCGGAACCGGAATGGCATCCCTAACTCTAACATTTGTTGATATCACTCCGAGCGCAATTTCCTATGCTAGTACAGAGATAATCGTTGAATCAAATCAAAGCTATATGCAAATCAATATTAGTAATTTAGGTGATACTGTAGATACATGGCAAAGTCATCCGACTTTACCATCTGGACTAACCTTTGCAAGTGGTGGAACAATCTTTGGTACTGCAGATACTCGCGTACCTCGAACTACCTACACAATATATGCTAACAACTCAGGAGGTTCTTTTGAACTACAGATAAACATTACAGTTCATGATTTTGATACAGATTGGTCAATGATAACCGCTGGGGTAACATCAGTAGATTACGGCTCATCTTGGCCATCTCTAATATTGCCATTTGGCCAATGGTCCTTCCCAATACTTTCTGACTGGGACCAACGACCAATCGCTTCAGCAGCATATGCTGGACAAGGCAGAGTTGTTGGCTATGGTCATGAATCATTTGTTGCTAAAACTAGTGGTTCAGAAATGACACTTTCAATAAACGCAATGAAATGGGCTTGTGATGGAGTAGGAACAATTGGTTTATGGAATGATTTCAATCACTTTGAAGATGAATTAGTGGCTGAAGGTTTTACTGTACTAACCTCGGTCACTCCAGACCAATTAGCAGGCTTGGACTGTTATGTTGGTGAATTTTGGAATGGTTGGAGCGATGCTCAAAACTTGAAAATTGAGACCTTCTTAACATCGGGCCATGGCTTAATTTTGGGAGGGCACTCTTGGTATTGGTCTTATTCAAATTCAGATGTTGCTCATAATTATCCTGGCAATAAAATTGCACCTACCACTGGATTATTCGTATCATCGTATTCTGGTTCAGTTCAAGTAACACTTGGCACAACAGCACCAGATAGATTATTGCGAACTATCCCAGCCATCACCGCACTGCAGAATCACTTCACAACAGGACCACTAATCGCTACTTCAGATGCGCCTACAGTGGAGAAAACAATATCTCGTAGCACAGCAATGCTTACTTTAGATTTCAATAACTTTTGGAGTCCACTTCGCGATATGGTTAACACCACAGGATGGACTCAAATTTCAGATAATAATGAATATGATTTAGATGCAGATCCCATTGACGACGTTCTACTTGCCATCGAAGAAGGATTGTATCTTCGTTTACCTGCTGATGAATTAATTGCCCACCCAAGTTCTTCAGATTTCCCTGGAGCAGTGCCTACAAATGCTGCAAGAGTAATTGCAAATGTTACAGTTAATGGCGACTATATTGGTTTGCCAAGCGGCTTTGGTTATGCAGGGGCGAGAAGTCATGGCATGATGGGAACGGGACTATATGCAGCCCCTGGTGAAGTGATTAACATAACAGTTCCACTCTCCATTGTTGATCAAAACGTCCGTATCCAAATTGGTGCGCATTCAGATTCATTATGGAATAAAGACAAACTTGACAGACATCCAAAGGTGCATAGAATCTGGGTAATTGATTCTACAAATATGCAAGTTGGCAACACCTTTGGTGGATTAATTTACATAACATTTCCACCAGATTCCACCTTTGGAATGACTAATGTTACAATTGAAAATGCAGTACAATCACCTCGCTATATTGCCGGAGTTACCACTCCTCAACAGTGGAATACTACTGAAAGAAATTATCCTGCACCTTGGGCTGAAATAGAAGGTGAGTTCTTCATTCTAACAGTACCATCTTCTGAAATTAGAACTCTTGACAATACTGTTGAACTAATGAATTGGTGGGATACTGCACTGCAGATGGAGCATAACCTAAGCGGTTATCTTCCATGGACTAGAGTCGAAAGAGCAGTCTTTGATATTCAAATCAGTGCCGGCTGGATGCACTCTGGTTATCCATTCATGGCCCATACAGTAAGCGTTGCAGACGTAGTAAATTTGAGCCATATGTCAACTCAAGGAGATTGGGGAATGTTCCATGAGTTGGGGCATAATCATCAATGGATGGCATCAACATTACCAGGAAATACAGAAACTACTTGCAATCTTTTCTCAGCCTACCTCATGACCGAATTGGTAGGAGTTGACTTAGGAGCAGGTCATGGTGCAATGAGTAATTCTAGTCGCGAAACTAGGACAGAGACTTACTTTAATGCAGGTTCTCAAATCTCTCAGTGGAGTGTTTGGACTGCTTTAGAAACTCACATGATGATCCAAGAACAATTTGGTTGGCAAGTCTATACATCTGCCTTTAGTCAGTACTACAATAGTTCACTAACCCACCCAACAAATGATGCACAAGAATACAATTCATGGGCAGCTAGAATTTCTAATGAAACAGGAATGAATTTGATTCCATTCTTACGCGCATGGGGCTTACCGATAGATGATGCAACCTTTGCAACAGTTGACCACCTTCCAGTATGGAATAACGACCCACTACGAGGTTGGGTACACGATTACCCATCGATACTACAGAGTCTTACAGTAAGCAATATTACAACATCCTCCTCAACTTTACACTGGAATAATTACGATAATGGTACAGATGTAAACCAAACTATTTGTTGGGGATTATTTGATGGTGGAACAAGCAAATCTGCATGGACAACTTGCTCAAGTCAAGGGTTAGCGACAGTTGGTTCTGAGCAAAAAGACATCACAGGATTGACAACATCTTCAACTTATTATTGGAGAATATTAGGCGAAGGAGCTAGTGGAGATCATTGGAGCGATGCTCAATCATTCACAACAAATTGACGCCGGACATAGGGTGAGTTCTATCCCTATTTTCATAAACTCCAACATATACCGTTACTCGATAGCATGCCCAGTAAGAATGCAACATGGAAGAAATACATTTACCAAGCTGTAAATCAGAATCATCCTAAACCTACGGGTATTGAGGAGTTTTACGAACTCATACAGGCCAATGTGGAACTGGATGAACATGATTTGACCCCTCCTATTCTCCGAGGAGAGTATGTTTCAGGCGATCTTAATTGGAAACGGAATATTAGAAATGCACTTCAAGATGAGAAAGATAAATTCCGTCTTGTCAATATCGAAAAGGGCACATGGGCTCTACCCAGAGAGCTATCAAAATATGAAGAGATTAATCCAGAACGGAGTTGGAACATTGTCAGTTCAAAGGCAAGGGAATATCTTGAACAAGGAACTGAATTTTCATCATGGATTCAATCTCAGAAATACAAAGTATCGGATATTACTGAAAAGTTGATTATGATCGAAAGACTTGATTCAGACAAAGCACAGAAAATTACACCAGGTCAAATTGAGAAGGCAATTAGAAGATTAAATGCTGCAGGTGGAGCTACTGGTCGAAGAACGTTGAATTACACAGTCGCCATTGAAACAGCACTTGTGGAACTCCATCCTGAACTAACTTGGGCTAGAGAAGGAGATTTCATCCATTCAAAGAAGCGTGATTCCTCAGCTTCTATTGGATTTGAGCTCGATTCTCAAACTAATCAGGTATTCCAAGACTTTCAACCTGAATCGATTGAAGACGCAAGGACATTTGTGGCTAGGACAATTGCGATTAGACAAGGACAGCCTCAGTTTAGAGCTGACCTATTAGAAGCATATTCGAGAAGATGCGCAATTACTGGAACGGATGCTATTCAAGCATTAGAAGCGGCTCACATACGCCCTTATGCAGGGCCAGAAACAAATCATATCCAAAATGGAATGATACTAAGATCTGATGTCCATTCATTGTTTGATAGAGGCCTAGTAGGAGTAGAGCCTGAAGATTATTCAGTAGTAATGAGTGATGTTCTAGCAAATTCATCATATTCTGATTACGAACAATTGAGGATTCGTTTACCTAGAGAGCAGAATAAACGGCCTAGCGCTGAGGCTCTATGGGCGCATTTGGAAGAACACGATTTACTTGCTTTCAGATAATTAATCAGAGGATACCCCTTGAATTGTACTACTTAATCAGTCCTATTTTCACCTATTTCAAGGGATACGCAATGGTCCTAATTCCCGCTTAGATTAAGAAGAAGGTTGGTCTGGTTCAGCTGCCTTTTTGATTGCCTTTCCTATCTTGGAAGAAGCTAGTCTTGTAATCTTCTCATGCAATAGCTTGTGAGACATAACTGAGGTTGTGAGTGCTAATGGACCTAAAGCATCGTCAACATCGTCTTGCTTCCAAGTTCTGCCACCCTTCTTTAACATTTGAATACGCAGAATCGTTTCGCATAAACTAACTTGATAGTGTAATTTAGCAGCCTCGACTACTACTGCTTTGGCACCAGGTTTGTTCCCTCCTTTATCAGCAAGAATTGTATTGACAAGTTGAGTAAATCCTCTGAATTCTTCGTTGATTAGCAACCGGTTGTGAATGCGGATATACTGAGCCGCCCTGTCATCAAGTGCGGGATGATCATCAGGAGAAACCCATTCCACCTTGGGAATGAAATCTTGACCTTTGGTTTCTTTCCCCTCCCTTCCTTTTGGTTTGATGAAATCAGAATATTGATTTCCAGTTTTGCCATTTGAATTAGATTCTGAATCATCTTCACCTGGTCTTGTATCATCTAAATCTCCTGAACCCGGCATTCCTCCCAAATCAGTGGGTTCGCTAACTTCGATTTCAGCATCAGCTTCAACGGCATATTTTGGAATTTCAAAATCTTTCATCCAATCACGGAGAATCTTTTCGGCATCTTTACTCAAATCTTCATCGGTCGCTTTTTCGGAAGCTTCTTCCTCTAACAGCCTTAGTTCTTCAGGCATCTTCTCAGCAAATTCATCCCCCCACCCATCCCAAGGAATTTTTTGAGCTGAACCTAAGGTGACAAATGAACGAGATGGATCAGCTGTAACTTTCTGATTTGTTGGCTCTACGTAGATTACAACCCTCTTAACTAACTGGATAATTCCAAAACGATGCAATCGCGTCATATTCTGAGTCGTGTTCTCCTCGTAATCGTATAATTCACCTTGAAAAATAGAGGCTGAATGAGAAACACTCGGGAATTCAGGTCTAGGATTTTTCAATCCTTCTAGAACCCACCAATGCACTTTAGCTCCTTTAATTGGCAAAACGCCACTGTGGGTGGAATATTTTTCATTGTAATATCTCATTCCCTTAATCATTCGAATTTGGTATTTGGGTGTACCATCCTCATTTTTGTGAACATTACAAGAAACTGCTAACTCTACGTTTTCAGGCACTGATAAATAGCGACTGTTTAGATAGCGGGCTAACCAATTTGGACCATATACAGCATCTTTTGGAAGGTATGTGTCTTGTTCGGGCTGATCTCCTAGTAGCGTTACTTGAGTACCATGATTAGTAACGGCACAACGCTTAAATTCAGGTTTCAAACTAGAATTAATTTCGATATAGGGTGACAAATCGCCATCTTCTAATTCATGTTGAAGTAATCCGTATTGTTCGTTCAGAGGATGCTTCATCAGAATTCCAAGATATCCTTGCCCTTCTTTCCAAACCTTGTATACCATTCCATCAGGGCTATGCATTAATCCTGATACTTTGGCACCAATACCAAAGTTCTCAGTTAGACCTTGTTGCTTACCGCTTGAGAACATATGATTCATCAATTTTCTTAACTCTTCACCATCCATACCGACTCCATTATCGATAATTGATAGCTTTCGAATTCCCTTCTCTTTCATGTATTGGCGGTCATATGTCCAAACAATTTGCCCATCCTTTCCTGACTGCTCAATCGCTTCAATTGAGTTCTGAGTTAGTTCTCTAATATATTGTAGAGGTGCGCATTGATTACCAAGGATTTCAACAGAGGAGGTTGTACTCCTAGTTTTCATTTCTTCTAGCTCAATTACCATGCGAACGCTTTGGCGTATAAGCTGCGAGCTTTGAACATATCCCGATGGTTATGCAAATTAATCAAGGGGTAATTCTAGTGAATACCCCTGAGAAGTGAATCAGTTGAAATAGGTCAAGGACACACCGTGAGGAGTGTCATTAATCATTCAAAATAACAATAACCACTCATCTCCAGTGATAACATACCCGGAGTGAAGTGAATGCCGAAAATAAATTTTAATGAAAAATTATCTAAATTTTCAGACCATTGGTCGCCAAAAGTCATTGCAGAGATGAATGATTATCAATTTAAATTAGCAAAGATTCATGGAGAATTTGTTTGGCATAATCATCCGGATACGGATGAAGTTTTCATAGTTATTAGCGGTCAAATGAAGATTGAATTAGAAGATGAAATGATTGAATTATCTGCAGGGGAAATGTATGTTGTTGCTAAAGGAGTAATGCATAGACCTAGTGCTGAAAATGAGTGTCAAGTGATGCTGGTCGAGCCACGTGGAGTGGTCAATACAGGCGATGTGCAAAGCGAATTAACCGCTTCTAATGATGTTTGGATTTAACTTCAAATCAAGTCAGCAAACGCATTAGGCTGGTAAGTCCATCGCAGCGAACCTTCGTAAAAATTTGCATAATGTTTGGCAATTCGTGGCTCGTTTGCGACTTTATCATGATACTCTAATAGGCCAGGGTAATCAGCGAGAATAGATTTGTCAATACCATCAAAATTCCCAGAAAACAATCCAAAAATTCCACAGAAAGCTCGAATATCTGCAATTGACATATCTCTAGTGTTAGCAGCCCATCCTGTTGTTGATTCTGCGATCTTTGTTTGCAATAATTTGAGATTCTTTGTTCCATCTCCTTCTTCATTGAATACAGCTTGCCTTGCCTTTGTCCTTTCATCAACATCTTCTATTGAAAATGTACCACTAAGAACTCTTGAGAACGGTTCCATGCCATCAAGAAATTCATCAACTTTAGCAGCTTGAAATGGGTCACTTGGTGTTAATCCTGCCATTCCTCCAATATATCGCAGGATTGCTGTTGATTCCGCCAGCGTTCCATTCGGAGTTTGTAAAATTGGCACCATCCCCCAAGGCAATTCACCATCATTCTTCATTTGAGCGAATTGGTCGCCATTAATTTTATTATCTTCCCACTTCAAATTAGCTAGTGAAAGGGCGACACGAACGCCCTCTGCTCTTCCAGGAATTGGAAAATAGTATAATTGGTAAGGAATGAGCAGTGTTGCAATGTGTTTTTTACGCACCATATTTGGGCCCACAATGGCGTGCTATTCTATCATTCCGCATATTTGCAAAAGAAGATATACCTTCGGTTTATTGTAATATTGATGAAGAATAGTAGCACCTGCCCAAAATGCTCTGGTACCGAAGTGAAAATAAACACACTAGGCGGCTATCAAAACATGGCACTCGGTGAAATTTACAGATGTTCAGGATGTGGTTTTTCTGAAATATGGTCTTCAAAATCACACCATGCTCAAGTGAATGCACTAGTCATTGGAGGGATATTAATTGGTTTGGGAGTCATAGGGGTCATATTATTCAGAATATATGTCAATATGTGAAATAGGTAACAACCAAAACCGAAAGCCCTCATCGGTAACTGATTGGCATGGTTGAGGGGAACGTCGGCGGGGAAGATAATTTCCGAACTTCCACTTCTTTGCCAGACCCATATGGCCGGGGCTTCTCTAGAAATGAAGACTCTTTGGTAAGAACAAAAACAACATGGCAATCACAAGATTCAAAAAGATTATTTTATGGTAAAATAGCGAGAAACCCAGTAATATTATTTGTTAGAACTCTAGTAGGTTTTGGTTTTGCAGCCGCAGCACTGCTAAATGTTTTATTCCCTCACAACGCATCCAGTGCCCCACCAATTGTTTTAATTTGGACAATACCAATCCTGATAGCAATCTTGCCACAATCACTTGCAATCGAATATTCTTGGCGATCAATGAAAACAAGAAACTCCCTACGAGAAGGGGGTGGATTCGATGATGAGAAAAAACATCCAATGGAGTCACAACCAGGTATGGATCGGATAGTCGAGGGACTCAAAGATAATCGCCGACATAATATGCTAGGTGTATTTTTTACAATCACAGCATTCACACTATTGTGTTCTGCTGCGATAATAGAGAAAGGTAGCATCGCTTGGAATTTGTCATTATTAGTGGCGATGACCAGCGGTATAGCTCTGGCCTTCCATACACAATTCATTAGCCATATAATGAGTCAACAGGGCGATAGAATCCCCTATTTATCATTTCATGCACCAACACACCACCCTACGCAAATCAATACAATTCTTGGTGATTTAATCATCGCTCATTTAGACCCAGATAGTTTACTTGAATGGAAAAAGTGGAACAAATTATTAGCCGAATCAATAATTCCTGGTAATGATTTACGCCAATGTTTGGAAAGGCTTCTTTACATATTACATCTGCAACAACAAGAAGAAATCTCACCAGAATTATCGGTTACAGAGTTGTGCAGATTTTTGAAAAGAGATACTATTCCACACCTTCTCTTGAATGAAGATACAACCTACAATTGGCGCAGTCTTCAAAGATTGATTTCTCACGCAAGAGCATGGCAACCAAGCGCTTTCCGGTTATTGGATCGATTACAAAACGATCTCCTATCAGGTTCACCTACGATATTGCGGGCAAAGTGGAGAATGGACGTATCGCTTGACCCTGAATGCGATCAAGGTACTGGAAACCTGTTTATTGTGTTGAATAATCAAACATTCTCTCCGCGCCATGTTCGCGTTGAAGTATTATGTCCGGGCGGAGAACCAGAACTGAGAACACATCGCTTTGAATTAGCATCTTGCCCTCCACCACGCGCAGCGATTTCACTGACAGATACAAGTGAAGATGATGGATTGGATTGGATTCCACGTTATTTGGAAAAAGGCGTCGTATTGTGGATTGGCGTAGCATGGACTAACCGATTCAAAGGCCCAGCCAATGTACAAGTTATTCTACGCGATGATGATGGAGTAGTTCTCGAATCTATCGTCGTTTCAACACACGTTGGCGTCGGAGAAAGTGGTTTGGTCAAAGAAAGAAAGAAAAAGCTGGAACTTGCAAGAAAGTGGGGAGATTCAGCCTTGCCACAAATCTCTTTGAATTGAATTAAAATTGAAAGAGTACATCCGCAGTAAAGCGAAAATGGCTGTCGTTTGATCTATATCTATAAGTTAAAACTGTTATTATTTTGCTTTTTTTAAATCCGTTCAAAGTCTAACAATTTGCAAAGCACTCAAGCGCGTTACTTATGGCGGGGCTTCACTTCGCCCGACTCAAGGGTTGTAGAGTCATGGAAGCATGGGACATCATCGTATTAGGGGACGGACCTGCAGCACTACGTGCAGCAGCTGAATCTGCAAAGACTGGAGCATCAACTTTGATGATGACGGCAGACGGCTTAGGAATGAGTGGAAGAAGCGCTGCTGATGGCATTGCAGCACCACTTCAAGAAACCAATAACCGCGGGCATAGGGAAGACACAATTCGCTCAGGAGCTTATATGTGTGATCAAGATATTGTCAATTCAACAACATCCGCAGCAAATCGTCAAATGGATTTGTTAGAACGCTGGGGCGTAAACTTCCGTCGTGACTCTAAAGGGACACCATTGGTCAGCAAAGGAGCAGGACATGGTAAGCCGCGAAATGCAAGCTGTGGCGATACCACTAGCAGAGAAGTTCAACAAGTTCTGGAAGAGCAATGTATGAGATTCGGAGTAACTCGTCGAGGCGACCAACTACCATTGTCACTAGTACATTCCAATCAGAAAATCAATGGATTGATAGCGGTTGATATGATAAACGGCAGACTCCTATCACTTTCAGCAAAAGCAATTATTATCGCAGATGGTGGCTTTGAAGGAGCATTTAGCAATGGTGTTATTGGTTTAGGATTAGACTTGGCTTTACAGGCAGGCCTTCCACTACGAGATATGGAATTTATCACATCAACTCCACTAGCAATTAAAGATACAAATCTAGTAATTCCTATGGGGATTCTTGGCGCAGGAGCAATTCTTCATGAAGCAAGCGGAAGCGAATTAGATATCGGAGAAGGTGATTTAAATTCACTTTGCTCAGCGGTTGCAGAGGCTTCACAACCAGTTCTAGATGCCAGAAACCTCAACGAGAATGCAGTATGGTGGGATGCTACAATGCGCATGGTCAAAAGCCGCACAGGCATTGATATGAGCAAACAAACAATCGCTATTGAATGCCGTGCTGACATGACTGTCGGCGGAATTGCAGTCAATGAAAATGGACGTGCAGTGGTTGGCAGTTGGTCACGTTGGTTCACCGGCTTATACGCAGCAGGAGATGCAGCTTGTTCAGGACTACATGGCGCAGGCAGCATCGTTGGAAATAGACTCCTAGATGCCATGTGTCTATCGTCCGCCGCTGGCCAAGATGCTGGTAAATGGATTAAAACCACAGAATTCAGTGGCAGTTCAGCACTGCAAGAAGCATTTGAACAACACCAAACTTCTCTTTCACAAGTGAATGAACTAAAGGAAGACGAAGAAGTTCTTCGCTCAGGTGTTATTTTCAGTAATATCAAAACAGCAGCAACCGATACATTAGGTGCTTCCCGAAATTCATCTTCATTAGATGCTGGATTAAAAAAGATGGATTCGATTAAGAATCGCATCGATATGATGCAGATGCATCTTGACCAAACATCATTGATCGCCAATACCAATCTAGTAGAAAATGCCAGAGCAGCTGCATGTGTGCGTTTGATAACAGCGGCAATGATATCAGCAAAAGCCCGCCAAGAAAGCAGAGGAGTTCACCAAAGAAGCGATTTCCCAGATTCCAATGATGAATTATTACATCATATCACAGTAGATCAAGAGGGCAATGTAGGGCAACTGGCAATCCGCAAGACATCTTCAGGGAATTGGTTATTACCACCGATGTAAATCATCAAATCGCCTTCATTGCCGGTGTGAAACTCAAAAGGCTGAACTTCTTAGCCTAAGTTAATGGGGACTGCAACAGTGTTTGAAAAAATCGTTGCTGGCGAAATCCCATGCCATCGTGTTGCTGAAGGAGAAAACTGGCTAGCATTTTTAGATATATTTCCGCGTTCTCCAGGTCACACGCTAGTTATTCCAAAGCAAGGAATACAACACCTAAGCAACCTTTCAACGCGGCAAAGAAACGAATTATTTGATGGAGTTTGCCAGGTAGAAACAATTCTCGGTGCTCATTTTAATACTACAGATTTCACAATATGTATTCACGATGGCCCATTAGCAGGTCAAGAAGTGCCTCATGTCCACGTTCACGTAATACCAAGAATAGATGGCGATGGTGGCGGAACATTGCAGTCGATGTGGCCCAATGCACCTGCATTGGGTGGCCAAGCAGATCACACTGCATTGGCGCAATTGGCATCGCAACTCGGAGGGGAGCAATAATGTCAAAACAAATCCCTGACGGCGCAGTCGATTCTAATGGAGATTTATTGCCAGAACTTTCTAAGTCCTCTAGGAATATGAAAATGATTCGTTTGTTGAAAACTCCTGCACCATCCTTTACTGGAAAATACCCAGGTTCCCGCTTTTGGACATGGGTGGCATTTTCATTGGCAAGAAGAGTGAGGGCAATTCAATTCAGAACTTCTCATGTATCTGGTTATGAAAATATTCCCAAAGATAACGGGGCCTTATTCTCGGCATGGCATACCAACGGCCTTGTTGACGCGCTAGGAATCATGTTACCAAATCCTAAACATTTCGTTATGGGGGGCCGTCATGACTTGGTAACAAGACCGGTGTTGGGCTGGTGGACTCGTAAATTAGCAATGCAACCGGTAATCCGCAAGGCCGAATTATTACGAGGGGGATGCACCGAAGAAGAAGCCATACACCTAAACGGCAAAACTCTCCTCGCACTATCAAAAGGAATTTCGCGCGGTTATGGGTGTGTATTATTTCCAGAAGGAACTAGTCACGATGAATCTCACATGCTTCGTTTTAGAACAGGGCCAATGCGCACAGTTCTCGCCGCTGCAGCGATATCAATAGCGGAAGATAGACCATTGCCAGCAATCGTTCCTGTAGGATTACATTTCAGAGTGAGGCACCATTTTAGGACTGACCAGTGGGTAGAATTTGGCAAGCCAATAGAGATTCAGAAATCCGACATTCCCCAGCAATTAGTCGACGCTGTCAAACAAGGAAGATGGATTGAACCTCCCGCCGAACAGGTCTTATCGCTACGCGACAAGTTGCGTCCAAAGTTGATGGAACTAACTCCCAATACAAGTGATTGGGATGATTATGGCGGCATCAAATTATTGGCTCACATAGAGTCCAAACATATTGGTAAACCGATACGTAGTTGGAAGGAAGAAGTAATTGCTGCAAGAGATATTAATCAATCGATTAAAGCCAGCCAAAACGACGAAGGCTTAACAGATGAAAAAAAATACATTACTAACAAATTAACCAGCATCAAGCATAAGGCTGCAGTCAATGCGGGAAAAATACTCTTTGAGCACAATTTAGATGGACGGGATTTGAATCCCAAAGGCCTTGATTTGAGAAGAGCCAATCTCCTAAAGGCGCCCCTTGCTTTAGTTAGGCTATGCATCTTTTTGGCAGTATTGCCGATATCAATTGTTGGACTTGGCTTCCAAGTGGCCGTGGGTAGATTACTAGGTGACTCAACAGATGAGGGAGTGGATGCAAGAACTTCCTATCAATTTCTTGCAGCATTATTCGGCTCAGTATTCGGATGGCCGATAATAGCCTCTGCTATTTTGGTGGCAATGTATTCAAATTCTACCGAGATTAGTAATATTATCAATTTAGATATTTTCACTTATATTGGAACAACTCAGCTAGATTTAGTGATTACAATGGCTATAATCTGGATATCAACTATATTTTCGTTTTTCATTTCTGGGCATATTTGTGCACGCACCTGGGATGATTGGACGGACTTCAAGAAGGCGATTATTAGGTTGAGAATGTCAAAGGTTACTAGGCAGAATTTGCGAGGTTATTTACTAACAATTTCCAATAATCTTGGTGATGAGAGCAATGGTACGGTTCAAACATGAGCAACGTTTGGCCCAACTATGTCAAACACCGACATCGCCCAACGAGTAGAGAAGTGGTTAGCTTCAGAACGGCTGATCGTCAAACAACAAGATGACGAAAGGGCAGAAGTACATTTCCTCATCAAATACCCCCACGGCCCACAAGGTCACATGTTCGCAGTAGTCATTCCTAAGGGAAGAGATCTAGTTGCCTGTTCAAGTATGACTCGGGTCGATTTAGGTCAACAAGAAGAGATGAAAAAACACATGCGAGAAGACGAGATTGAATGGGATGAATGGGTTCATGATAGTCGCCTTCAACTGATTAGAACTTCAGTAGATTGGGGCATGCATATGGGGCATGTAGATGATAAAAAACCAGGCCCATTACAAGCCTTCAATGTCAGTTTGCCAATTTGGTTTGATGGCTTAACAAAAAATGAATTAATGCAAACATTGCGAAGATTATGGTTGGCCAAACTCGGAATTATTCATGAGATCAAATACGCATATGGACCTGGAAGTGGAACTCCTGGCCCAGTAGATGATTGGGCAGACCGATTGAAATCTCAATCTGGGAAGAAAAACACCCCAGTTCAAATCGAAACTCAAGAGATCGAATTCAATGATGATATGTCATTTGGCTCGGGCTTCGACCCATCCGAATGGGCATAGGTAAATTATCCGTTTATTTAATCGATAAAAACGCATCACAGAGAGCCGAAACACCGCGATTCCTTAGTCGTGAAGTAAAAGCCTCATTTTTGACCCGAATGAGGCGCGGTTAAGTATGAAGAGTTAATACAAAATATGTAGTAAGCCCGAGGAATGCCTATGCAACAAAAAATAAAATCAATCAGCCTAGCATCAATTATGGTAATGTCAGTCCTTTCGACATTGCTAATAGCAAGTATTACTGTATCTGCGGGAACAGTGGTAATAACCGAAGCAATCCAAATCGTTGATGGTGGAACATCAACAGATTCACAGGTTGCAGTCTCGTCCGACAGTGAAGGTAATGTTCACGTCGTTTGGGTGAGAAATAATTTACATCTGTATTATTCAATGCTGTCTCCTAGGGGAGAGACGTTGATTGATGCGACTCAAGTTTCTAGTGCTGGATTGCATAAGATTTGGCACCCTGACATGGTTATTGATACCAATGACAAGGTGCATATCGTGTGGGCTGATAGGGCAGGCCAACACAAGATCATGTACACTGCATTAGCTCCATGGAATGCACCAATGGATGGCCAAGCAAGTGACGACGGTACAATAACCGCTATCGACGACATCGCCATTTCTATGCGCGCACAAAACCGTGACTGGCCTTCTATCGCACTAGATAGCCAAAACAATGTTCACATTGCTTGGGAAGACAACTATGACGAATTAGGTCGCTTCTACAACCAACCTCAAATTTACTATTCAATGATCCAACCTGACATGGCCTCAGGCAGCATCATCACACTATTCGATGATACTTTACTTACTCCAATCATTGGACATAAGGGCCACCCTGATATCGTAGTTGATGCAAACGATTTCGTACAAATCGCTTGGGACGATACTCGCGGTGGTAAAGTGGAATTAGCTTTCATCGTCGATACTTCAGGTTCTATGTATTCTGAGTGGGCCGATGTATGTACTGTTATCTATGGCGGTGCATTCGCAAGTGGAGGCAGCTTCCAAGGATTGAAGCCTATGCTTGAGACTGCTAACATGACTGTATATGAGACAATTTACGGTCTCGGAAACACTCTGCCTGGTGCTGCAAGCTCAGGTAACTGTGCTGCACATAACAATGCTGCAAGCGGTATTAGAAACACTCCACTTGGACTTAGCCCAGGCGACGATTCCGGTGGACTACGTAAGTTACCAGGCACAGTATACAGTGGAAACACCTACTCTGGATACTCTGGAGAAGACTGGGGCCCAGGAAGTAACTGGGCATGTTTGTCATGGAAGGACACATTGGGCAATGTTCCAGGTAATCCTCCAACAAGCGATGATCACCGCTGGAACCCGAATGCAACAAAGATTGTAATTCCAGTTTCTGATGAAGGTCCAAAAGACGGCGACCCGGCACAACAAGCAGATGACATCTCTTCCATTATTGAGGCGCACGACAGCTGTCTTAATGCTGGAGTAATTCCAGTAGGTTTGTATGGGCAATCATGGGGTGGGGCAAACAATGTTCAATCTCATTTCAAGGACTTGGTACAATGCCCGAACGGTGTTGTTTCAGTTCAAACTAGAAACTGTCCTGGAAATACTTTGACAAGCACTGATGCAGGCGGACAAGCATACGAGTTCCCATCAGGCAGTGGTGGAAACAATGCAATGAGCCTTCTGGTCGAAGCAATGGTTTACATCTCAACCAACAACTCTCGTGAAATTTACATGACCGTTCTCGACCCATATGCAAAGATGAACAACGATGCTACTTGGACACCGGGCTCTTCAGGACACTCTGTTATTGGTGGAAACTACCACGAAGACGTAGGTGCTGCAGCAGATGGTCACCTAGTCGTTGTAAACGACACACGTGTCACTATCGATGACGCTTATTCATTCCACCCTTCAATCGGAGTTGACATGCAAGGAAACACACACATCGCTTGGATGGATGGCCGTGATTATGGATTTGAAAAGGATGTTAACTACGAAGTTTACTACACCAAGTTGCGCCTACAAGGTGCAGGTGCTTGGGATGGTGCTGAAAACGGACTTTCCACATACGCTATCAAGAAGATTAACGACACACCAATCTCCAATGTAGAAGGAAAGACTGGAATCTCTGGCAACAACCCATATGGTGGAAACTCAGTGTTCCCAGCATTACTAACTGACGATCAAAGCAATATCCACATCGCTTGGAGCGATTGGGGCAATCAGTCTGCTACCGAAGAAGTAGTCTATGTTAGATTGAATTCAACAGAAAACACAGGCGATGGATTAGGGCCTACAGGCGAATTCGATGGAGCACTAGATGAGTGGGAGATTATTCCAGTTACATCGTGGGACTCAAACAAACTCGGACCAAACTCTGGAAGACAACCGAGTCTTGGTATGCCTCCAGCATTCTCAAACGATTTGGGAAGTGGAGCACACATTGCTTGGTCAGATACCAATAAGTGTGGCGAGGATGGAAACCAAAACAGATTCACTGTTTGCTATTCACACGTTCTAACCGGTCAAGTTGATGTTGAATTTGATGAAGGTGAAACATTCTATCACGTTATTGAACCAAGCCAGCAAACCATATACAATCTTACTATGAACAATTCTACACCGGGTCCGAAAGACTTGGTTGCAGATACCTATGGATTGAATATTACCGGTGTGCCGCAAAACTGGACAGCATCATTGCATTTCAGTTCAAATCACACAGGAATTTTCGGCGAAACACCAGTTTACCTAGAAGGTGGGGAAAATATCCGCTTCTATATGCGTGTACGCGCACCATCGGTGTATCAAGCCAATGAAGATGAGCTGGCACAGATTACAGTTATCGCAAAGTCCTACAAGGACCCAGCAATTCAAAATGAATTGGTCACACTGACTCTAATGGATGTTGTTCATGGAATTAATCTTGATACCTCACACAGCATGGCAGATATTGAGCAAGGACAAACAGCGATATTCTCAATCACCATTACCAATACAGGTAACGTTCACGATGCATTTGTCTTCTGGGATCCAGCAAGCCTCGAAGGGCAACAAGAATGGCAATTGCCGTTCGGTTGGCAAGTATCCTTCCCGACCCGTGTTGAATTAGACCCTGGTCAATCGGTAACCAAGAATTTGGAAATCAGTGTACCAACATCTGAAGATCCCGGAGCATTCGTTATCTTTGTCAAGGGTTGGAGCGAAGGTGAACCAATCAAGTCTATTGCCAAAGGAACTTACGATGTTCTTGAACTAGGAGTATATGTTTCAATTCGTTCCACAGGTAACATTGTCTTTGAGATATCTGATACCAATGAATACATCTTGCCAGGCGACTGTGCAACATACCCTATTGATGTAACAAAGAACTTCGATTCAGGCGACCTTGTCTTCGTGACACCGGGCGCTCCTGATCTCAAACCGGAAGGAATGGATTTGGATACATGGCGCAAGGATAATTGGGTAGTCAATATGGACTTCTCAGATGCCCCAGGTGGCAACTTAGTCGAAATGAGCGAACCTCGCGCATGGGATATTCCAGCAAATGCTGAATTTGTCACATTCGAAGTAAGAGCCGATGTATGTGCTCCGACCAACGCAAGTGCAGGCCTAGGTCCAGCAGTGACTATCAAGGCCTATCTCGACGGATACCCAAGAATTTCCGATTCAATAATACTTTCAACCAATGTAATCCATGTTTATGACTTGGATGCAGGAGTTGACCCAGAAGTAGGAACCAACCTGATTGTAAATCCTGGTGACAACCTAATTCTGCCGATTACTGTTGAAAATGAAGGAAATGGACCTGATCGATATGACTTCAGACTTGCGAGAGTAACTGATGCCTACGGTGTCGATGTCCTATGGGACATTACCGTACCTCGCCAATATCTACAAGAATTGAGTAGAGGAACATACCAGAATTTCGATGTGATGATGAATGTCCCTGTCCAAGTTCAAGCAGGAACTTACACTGTTATCTTGCAAGCATTCTCAGAAGAGCCATACCCTGATTCATCTGGACGCGATACAAGACTACGTGACCAACTGGTCTTCAATGTCGAAGTAAGCGAATTCCATGACATGCAGATTAGCATGGACGAAACAGTGGAGAACGCTGTTAAGACCTCTGCACCGGGAAGAGTTGTAAGATACATAGTCAACATTACCAACAATGGAAATGTACCTGATGTACCTTCTTTGAACAATCACACAGCAACTCGTGATGGAGATGCTCTGCTTTGGGGAGAACTACCTGGAATGGGCGCTCTTGATGGCTGGTCAGTTGAATGGAAGATGCTCAAGCAAATTGGAGTAGACGTTGCTTCAGAGGAAGCATGTTTGGAAGAGGTTTCAACCGCTTCTGCATTCCCAGAAGATCAATGTGTATATCTAACAGATATCAATGAATTCAGACTACCAGAGATGGATCCTTATACAACACACTCCGTAGTAGCTATCGTAAAGATTGCAACAACAGCAACTCTAGACACAAGACATATTGGTTTGAAGGTTTATTCTCGCTTTGGCGATATGGCTGCAGACGGTGACCATGATGACTCACCAGCATGGGAAGGAGAGGACTTAGATACTAACGAGCTTATTCTTACTCTAAGATTACGCGCACCTAACTTAGTCATCAAAGATTTCACCATCGCAGATTATAGCGGCGATGTTGACACAACAATCCCGATTGGAATAACTCTGCAAAACACAGGAAATGTACATGCAACTGATATTGAAATCGTTCTTTGTGAATATGATGAATCAAGTCTGGCCATCCAAAGAGAGATCGAAAAGAACAACGGCTGTGATGAAGAGAATATCGTAATGCGCCAACTCGTTGGAGCCTTACTATCACCAGATGCTACTGAAGATGCGAAAGAGATTGAGCTGTTCTTACTCTATCCAGTTACTGCAGGTTCCCACGGAGTCTACATAGTAGTTGATCCAATGAATGAAATCGTTGAGAGTAATGAAGGTGACAATGTAATGAGAGTCGGAAAGGAACTTTCGTCCTCCAACCCATTCATGGATGTTGCAGGCGATGTTGTCGGTAAGACTGCTCTACCATTTACGGTCATTCTGCTAACCTTCGCCCTTCTTGGAGTCGTTTACTTAGTTGGTAAGGGACGTAGAGACGAAGTCAATCGAAGAATCGCTGAACAGTCTTCACTGATAACAGTTCTAAGTGAAGAAAAGTGATTTGATTCTGCTTAGATAGACTCTATCTGCTTGATTTTGGTGGTAGCCACCATCTCAACTCACTATTATTGTGAGTTGCGATGATGTGGCCGGCTCTATCAGATATTTGTCTTTCAAGCCGTTGCTGAACCTCTTCGAGTAAAGCATTCATTTGCGTCTGCCCAAGTTGCAATTCCTTGGATAGTCTAGTGAGATCCAATCTTTGCTGTGGAGCTTCAATGATAGTGTGTATCATCGCCCTCTGCTCGTATTTGTCAAAGTCACTATCCACTGCGGCTGAAATACGATTACGAATGTGTTGATGTAGTGCGATGACTGCATCTCTTTGCTGGTCTAATTGTTCAATAATTTCATTGAGGTGAGATAGGTGACCCACACCTTCACCTACTGCTATTTTCTTCCTGCCACTGACCATTTCCACCACTGTCAAACTTGCCACAGGCAATCGACGAGACAATCGCATCGGCCCTCCACTAGGTAGTTTACGATGTTCACAATTGAATAGATCGGGACCCAAATCAATCCTTAATGACAAAGCTTTCTGAACACTAAAAATTGTTTTTGGTGGTCCACCCTTTTCACTAGGAACTTTTTCACTTTTTACAAAACTACCTTTTTCTAATTCTTTCAAGTGTTTCATTATTGCTTGTTGGCTTACACCGATGATTTCAGCTAGTTGCATTGGGTAGTGCGGTTCTCTAACCAACCGCTCTAATATTTGCCTTCTAACGCGGTTTTGCAGTAGGTATAACGCGAGGTCAATATCGTCCATCACTGCTCAACTCATGGTTATGTAGATGGCCGACCCCTTTCAATGCGTCGCAAAATTACATTTCATCCCATTGTTTCCAAGTGTTTTCATCCTCTTTGGACGCACTATCGTTTTTGATTGGTAATTTCGGTGTTGTTTTACTAGGATTAACCGGCGTTATAGGTGAGGTAACTTTGATTGAACCAGAACCACCTTCATCCCATGAAGAAATCAAAACATCATTTTCTTTCTGCTGAATGTTTTGTTGCTTTTCAGCAGGTGTCGGTTGTAACTTTGCAGTTACAAAAGGGTCTCGAACTAGTTCCCCAGCCCCCTCAACATCACCACGCATCAAGGCATAAACCTGATCGGTAGTCATCATTATCCCGCTTTGAACATCTCCACTTCCATCAACAAACGACCCATCTTCTTGACCAATGCCGGAATCTGCGAATGGGCCAGAAACGGATTGATTGTTTTCCAAGGTGGCTGGTGAATCAGCAAAAGGTCCAGCAACTTCGTTACCGACGACCTGTTGTAATTCTCCACCATTGTTTATTTGTTGAATCATTACTTGATTTAGATTTGTTACGGGAGTTAGTGTACCATCGGCCTGGACTATCATCATTTTTGACCTACCTTTAGATCTACTTGCTGCCATTAGAATTCCAGATAATGGCAATAGTAAAATGCCCAGCACGCACATAAAACCGCCAGCTAGCAAGCCCGTTGATTCAAACATTCCATATTGCATCTCATCAACATAAACCAACCAACCAACCTGTTCCTGACAATCAGTAGATGCACTACATTCGATATCTAAGGCATACTCCGCAGATTCAGCAATTTGCCATGATGCCACTGTTTCAAAATCGGTATTATCACTTGCCATCGCTTGATAATCGACTAAACAATTTTTATTTTCAATCGCTCCACCGACTCTTGCAGAACCATCCAACTTTGTCATTGTAATTTCAAAATCACTATTTCCATCAATCGAAATAGCGCGGTAGCAACCACTGCTAATGTTGACAACCTGAGTATCAGCACCTTGAAACTCAACCTCATTGTTCAAACGAGGATCAAAAATTGAATCCAACTCCTCTGTATTCATAGCAAGTAATAGGGAGCCAAGTAGTGTAATCACCAAGGCAACAACCAGTAATCGCTGTGGCCAACGACTGCTTGCTTGCTGCTGCATATTATCGTCTCCGACCTCTTCCCAATTCAAGGCTTGTGTGAATAATTAAGCCAATCCAAGCTCCTTTAGTTTCTCT
Organism: Candidatus Poseidoniaceae archaeon; assembly: GCA_028353405.1. GTDB lineage: Archaea > Thermoplasmatota > Poseidoniia > Poseidoniales > Poseidoniaceae > MGIIa-L1. Next base: position 25,015 of record JAOMOG010000010.1, read on the forward strand.
GGAAGGTAGGTATCAGTAACGAAATCAAGACCATATTTGGCCAAAGATTGCTGCTCAGCCTTCAATCCTAGATCTAGCATCATATTGATCTGGTCTTGCCACCAAGTATCAGCAAATCGTGGATCAGATAATTCTGCATTTAGAGCCTCAATATCTTTCTTTGATAACTCATCACTAGGCAATTCATATGCCATTATGTCATCTGCTGTGATTCCAAGATAACTAGCACTTGGAGTTGCTAAGTATTCGGAGATATGCGCAGTCTTAATCGCACCATAAGCGATTGATGCAAAGATTCTGAATGACCAAGGATCACCATCGAGGAAGACGATTATAGGAACATCCCACTCTTCACTCATGCGCTTCATGATTCTTCGAGTAGAACGGGCTGGTTGCCCCTTTAGGTGTAATAGTCCACAACGGTAATCTTCATCAAAACCATTCTCAACAAGACGGTCAAACATACCACCAGTCTCAATGGCCATAATGAAATCAATATCATGTTCTAACAATTCTATCTTTTCTTCTTCAACATTATATGGAAGCCCATATCCAGAATCACCGACATCATCTCTTGCATTAATTCTCATCCATTCACCGCGACGGTTTCTTTCTCGCAGTGTTAGGTTTCCAATCATTCTGGCCCCATCTTCTTCAGACCTCAACTTGAAATCTTCTCGCAGGCATTTTGTCACAATTTCCAAATCTTCTGCAAGATTATTGGAATCGTTTTGGGTACCAAATTTACCCATACCCCAACTTTCAGAAATATAGTACATTTCTCTTAGAGTTGAGGATTTTCCAGCATCTATCATCTGTTCAATAAATTCAACAACGTGTAATGTTCTAAGCAATTGCTTAGCCGAGCCCAAACTTGTAGCATCTCTAGTTGAGCGTTTTTTACCATATTTGTAAACACCTAATTTAGAATCAAACCCGATATTATTCTTTGTTCTAACCGGGAGAGTCATCGAAGGTGGTTCTCCCTTGACCATTTTATCGTACATTTCAGCAACAACTCCGTGCATTGCAACTTTTGTTTCTTCTGGTGAGTGTCTTTTAACCATCAATTACCACCTCCGAATAGAGTTTGTTGACCTTCGGGGGCCTCAATAGTTGGTTGGTCAAATTCATCAGACACAACCTCGGTAGGTTCAGCATCAGAAGATTTATCTTCAACAGGTTCCGAATCCAATAAACTTTCACGCGTTTCTACTATATCCATGCCAGCTTCTTTCAAGGCCTTCTCTTGCTGTCTAATTTCATCTAAGAATTTCTCATCCATCTTTGTAGCACCAATGACTTCCTGTGAACCGCGATAGAATACATCAGTTTCAGTCCAATCTCCCTTTTCTAATCCACCTAAGGAGTAACTGAGAGTAATCCTTTCTCCAGGATCTAGTGTTGCGAGTTTCCATGCCCAAACACCTGTCGCTTCCTTTCTACCACCCATCTCATTATTGTCAAGGGTCGCTCCAAATTTCTCAGGCCATGTACACAATATTGTATAGGAACGTGCCCTACTGGTGTAGTTGAATAGTACAACTGAAACATCAGTCATCTTAGTTTCTTTATTCCAAGTGGTTTGAGTTTCACTGATTACAGCAGACATGATTTTGGTAATCGAACCAGCTAAATCAGGAATAGGGCGGTCAAGGATTTGGGCAGACTTCTCAGCGATTGCAGGTAAAATATCATTGATTAACTCAAACTTTTCTTGCGTTTTCGCCATCTTTTTCTTCTTCATTAAATGCTTCTTCAAACCTCTACCCATTTCCATAATGGCTTTTCTTGCTTCTTCCATTACTTCGGCGTTATCGGCAAGCGCTTCCTTTGCTTCCGAAGTGAATTGAACATTGGTGCTTGCAAGATGGACAAGTATTGCAGCAGGACCCTTCGGCAAACCCTTTCCACCGGCTTGTTCAAGACCATATTGCCTCCAATTCACCGCTTCAATTGCTTTGGTTAGTAAGCATCCACCTTGTTGGTACATCAAAGGAACTCTATTGGCAAATCGTAGTACTTCTACGTGCTTATCTGCAGCCATTGAGCCACCAAAAATTAATCCAACTTCAACCTGGTAAGGATTGCCATTGGTCACTGAGGGGACTCTCGTCATAGTGGAAATAAATCTCGAATCAATTGTTTTTGAAAGGCCCTTTTTGATGAGCATTTCTTCAATTGGTGATAGACAATTTGTTGGCGGATTGAGTAGTTTAACCGGTTTTCCAGCAATAGTCCTCTCACCTTGCATCGCTTCTAAGAGAGATCTAATTTGTTCTGACTTGAGCCCTTTTGGTTTTGTTTTTTCACCAATTTCCGATGCTTCACACAGTTCCTTAGCGGAACGAGACGAAACTCCAGAAAAGTTTCCTCTCAAGAAAACAGTCATTCGTGAATCTTGAGATTCATTACACATCCGTTGTAATTGTCCTAAATGAATTCCACGAGGATGAGGCTTGATGCTCTCAACTATTCTAGGTAGCCTTTCAGTAACTCTTGGCCAGTGATGAACTTCACCTTCCGGATCAATGAATGTAATATCTGCATGAGGATTGACAATGCTGGTCATTCTGAGGTATTGCCAAACAGATTGGCGACCTTTCTGATATTTTGCCTTCATCCTACAAGTGACTTCTAATCCATGCTCGACTAGTTCACCATTTTCATCCTCCCATATCTCTCTAGCAGCATTAGATTTTGTAGCCTTGTTTTTTCTAGTATCCAATCCAATATCAACTACTGACGCGGTTGGTTCAGTAGCAATTTTTGAGCGTACATGAGTTGGCCTTCCTGTAGTCAATTGACAATACATTACAACCCCTGTGATCCCTATACCCTGCTGTCCTCTAGATTGCCGAATAGCATGAAATCTTGAACCAAACAAAAGTTGGCCAAATACCTTTTCAACGCTTTTTTGTGGAATACCAGGCCCATTATCAGTAGTTTTCATTTCAATAATATCTTTTTTAGCATCGATTTTATTAATTTGAATTTTTAAAGTTGGTAACATTCTTGCCTCTTCACAAGCGTCAAGAGAGTTGTCAACGGATTCCTTTACTGCAGTGATTAATGAACGGGCGAGGGAATCAAAACCAAGAAAATGTTTATTCTTTTCAAAAAATTCTGAAATTGCTACTTGTTTTTGGTTGTCTGCTAGTTTCTGTGCAATGCCCATTGTAAGGTCCTCCGCCTCTGGTCCTCCTCAGTCCTAATGACTTTGGGCCAGCAGACAAATAGCCTGCCACTACGACGGTTCTTAACAAATGTGGGTCAATATCTTGGTTGGTTGTCTTTTGATAACGCTGAAACCGAAGGGGTTCAGGGTTATCTCCGCAGCATCGAGGGCGAATGTTATTACTGAGAATGAAATAAACTAGCCATGGAGTCATATCTTGAGCACGTCAACATAACCGTAATCGATGTTGATGAAGCGATTCGTTTTCTGCAAACGGCTATGCCGGATTGGAAGGTTCGAGCAGATGTTAGTAGCAAGGAGAGTAATTGTCGCAGATGGGTCCATATCGGCACAGATACCACATACTTGGCCATAGAAGACAGAGGGGCAACACAGAAAGGGCCGCACGAGCCCTATGTTAATCCAGGCGTTAACCACATAGGAATCGTCGTCAAAGATGTTGATGCAGTTTCAAAAAGATTGACAGATGCTGGCTATGCAGAGGGATTAAGTTCTCCAGATCACCCAAATAGAAGGCGTATCTACTTCTTTGATGCTGAAGGAAATGAGTATGAATTTGTTGAGTATCTTCAATCTGACATCGCGTCCCATAACAATTATTCTGACGCATAGAGTACGGTCTGCTCAGGCTTTCAATTGACTCTTTTCTTCTTCGAATAAATAACCGAATTTGTAATTAATTCGATAAACACAGATTGCTTGAATTGTTATATTGGAATCACGCGGCGAATAAACGGGGAGCAGGAAATGCGTAGCGTAGTATATACAAAAAGTGGTGGAATGAATGCCATTGATATCGTAGAATCCCCTACCCCAAGCCCAGCAAAGGGAGAAGTTCTAATCGAGGTCCATCGAGCTGGAATCAACTTTGCTGATTTGATGATGCGCCAGGGCCTTTATTCACCCGTTCCTCCATATCCATTCACGCCAGGCTACGAAATTTCTGGAGTGGTGAGACAACTCGGAGAAGGAGTTGAGGAAACTGGATTTGTTATCGGTGACCGCGTAGTATCAATATGTGGAATGGGGGGTTATTCTGAGCAAATCGTTTGTCCCGCTGAACGCTGTTTCAAATTACCAGAAAACATCACCTTTGACGCAGCAGCAGCACTTCCAGTAACATACTTGACCGCACATCACATGCTGACTTATCTCGGTAATTTCCAACAAGGCGATTCGATTCTTGTTCATCATGCTGCTGGAGGAGTTGGAACTGCAACCGCTCAACTTGCAAAAGCACTTGGAGCATCCAAAGTGTTCGGAACTGCTTCAACAAATAAGGCGGAATTTGTCAAATCACTCGGCATGCGCTTCATCGACAGAGAGGCAGAAGATTTCGTTGAAGTCTGTAAGCGCGAGACAGATGGAGAAGGAGTTCATCATGCACTTGATCCAGTTGGCGGCAAGCATATGATGCGCTCATACAAGGCACTGCGTTCAGGTGGGCGCCTGTATGCATTCGGGGGCTCTGCTGCAGTAAAGGGCAGTAAACGTTCGATTGTTACAGCACTACGAATGGTTTTGACAACTCCTAAATTCAATCCATTCAAAATGATGACTTCAAACAAAGCAGTGTTCGGAGTTCATATGGGAACTTGGAAGGATGAGGGTGTAGTAAAAAAGCAGATATTCTCTTTGGTGGAGATGCTTGAAGATGGCCGCATATCTCCGGTGGTTGACAAGGTGTTCCGCTTTGAAGAAGTGGCAGCAGCACAGCAATATATTCATGACCGTAAGAATCGCGGCAAAGTTCTACTAGACTTTTCACCTCAAAGCAAATGAATCTGCCAATGCGTACCCTTGAGTTGATATTGAATTTTAGGATTAGTATTGTTTTGCATGAGACTATACAACCTCAAAATAGTATAATGCAGCTAACAGAAATCCTACGTCCACTATTACAAATAATATTTTCATTTGTAATGGCATTTTTTTCCAAAAATGTACCAAGCCATTGCCCTCCTCATGACCCAATGTTTCATTTCCAGCCTCTTTCGGGAACAGTTGCCTGTAGGCAGTCCGAAATAGAAAATAAAAGATCGAAAGAACAGTCACAACAACAAGAAATAAATCAAGCAATTCAAAAAAGTCACTCAATAGTCTCACCTAATCTTCTCATATGAAGTCCTCCTCTTCTTAAATGATAAATGAATGGGAGGCATCAATTGAACAAATCATCATTCCAAGCAGTAATGATGCCTGTAAATGCTGATGCAGCTACTGTTAGTGGGCTTGCCAAATACAGTTTTCCTGGCCCAGAACGACCTTGGAAATTGCGATTAATCGCTGAGACAGTGACTTGTTCTTGGTTGATAGAAACACCAGGTCCTGCACCAATACAAGCACCACAACCAGGGTCGATCAAATTGATTCCTACCCGTTCAAATAAGGCATGCCAGCCTTTCTGTACAGCCATTTCTTTTACGATTCCCGAGCCATATTGAATATAGAATTCAACCCCATCTTTGACGGTTAAACCAGCATCTTCTGCTGCTTGACAAACCAAGGCATAGTAAGCAATATCGTCTTCTTTTCCAGCAGTACACGAACCACCATAAGCGATGTTTATTTCGACTTGGCCAATATCAGTAATATTAGCGCCATTTGTCGGATCGCTTGGAATTCCCTCGTCAGGATTACCTGGGTGTGCTACCATTGGTACGATTTCTGAGAGATTGATAACGTGGATTCCACCAGTATACTCTGCGCCCTCATCAGGAGCAACTGCAAGGCTTTTCATGACATTAATATCAAGATGTGGTTGAGTTTTTAGCATCCAATCATACAGTAAGTCATCCGCTTCACATATTCCTGTTCTAGCGGAGCATTCAGTAGCCATGTTACAAAGAGTAGCTCTCTCATCAGCTGAGATTGAAGTAAGACCTGAGCCACCAAATTCCATGCTACGGTTAAGAGTCAATTCTTCGCGAGCATGATCAGATAAAATATAGAGAATAATATCTTTAGCAGTACATCCATGATTTAGAGTGCCAACCAATTCAAATCGAATTGATTCAGGAACTTTTACGAAAGTAAATCCTGCACTAACTAAGTTAGCATATTCGGTTGAACCAACACCCCAAGTAAGGGCATTGGATGCACCGCCCATACAGGTATGGGAGTCAGTTGCTTGGATGAAATCTGCAACTTCGATGAATTCTTCTCTTGCTACTTGATGGCAAATTCCAGGCGAAACTCCGTCTTGAGCTGAATAATCGCGAACACCAGTATGTTGCTGAAATTCAATCTGCAAATCCCGTAGAACCTGAACCTTTGCCATATGAGGGACAAATTTTGGATTATGGTGGGCATAGAGCAAGTGGTCTTCAAAGACTGCAAATTTACTTGGATTTGGTAAACTATAATTTTCGCCATATTCTTCAATAAGGAAATTATGAACTTGTGCAGTAGTGAATTCGTGAGAATATCCGCCCTGTACTTGAGCAATTACTGGGTCATGTGGTTTGACACATTGGCCATCATCTTGTCCGACTAAATTACGAGCAATGATCTTCTCTGCCATAGTCATTGGACGGGATGGCGTATTGATTGCAGGCAAAGAAACCTCGCCAGCCTTCAGTGCTTTTGCGAAAGCAAATAATCCACCTCTTTCAAGAATTATTTTTGTTACAGGGTCGTATCTATCTGTGAACTCCGATAGAGCAATGCTCTCTCCGTTCTGTAAACGAGTTAACATAGCATGGTCGCCCATCAGTTGCCCTAGATTGATATTATTTCTTTCATGAATGGGAGCGAACGATGCAGCGATTACGATATTTATTCCAGACCAGCGTTCACACTGTGGTGCTGTTTCTCTACTAGAGCCAGTACCTTTGCGTTGACCAGAAACAATAACTTCAAAATTTCCATTCTTGAGTGCATTTTCATTGAATACTCTTAGTCCATTATGCATTAATCCTGCATAAGCATTCTTGGCAATTTCAACAGGCGAATGATCAAAACAAACCCAAGCGGGAGTCATAACATCAGTATTGATGTCATCAAGTAAATCTTCAATACGTAAATCTTCCATTTTCAAATCTAAACCATCGTATAATTGTTTACGAATTAGGTCCAAATCCTTGGTCAAAAATAGTACTCTTTTTCCCTCTGTAAGGGAGATTTCGTTTGTTGGCCAGTCCCCTCGCATATTTCTCCCTCAAACTCTCTCAAGAGTCGGGTAGGTATAACGGGTTCGGAACTTGCCAAAACACAGACTTAGGCCCACATATCAAATTGTTATTTTGTCAAAAAACGGTATTTTTGAATCAGATTGGGTTTTTTTAATTCACTCAGAGAAAATATTTTGTTTGAAGTCGGGGAATTTTGAATAAGAATTAAAGTAATTTTATATTACTTGGTAGAATTCGGGCAACTGCGTGATGTTTTGACATTACGAGTATTAGATTGTGCCGGCGCAGGGTTTAAATAACCCACGCTGGGGGGTTGAATTACTATTACCCTGCAAGTTGGACATCGCGTTCATCGTGGGGAGGCGGGATTAAAATGGATGAACAACAAGTGGAAGACACCGTAAAATGCAGCGATTGTGGAAGTAGAGAATTAACACGAGACGAAACTCGTGGTGAAGTCGTCTGTGACGATTGTGGTTTGGTTTTAGAAGACAATGTAATTGACCAAGGCGCAGAATGGAGAGTTTTCTCTCCAGAACAAGGCGATCAGCGAGCCCGAACAGGAGCTCCAATGACCGTTATGTTACACGACAAAGGTTTGTCAACTGACATCGATTGGCAGAATAAGGATTATTCTGGAAAAACAATCAATTCAAAGTACCGCTCTCAATTCTATCGCATGAGGAAGTGGCAAAAGAGAAGCAGAGTTTCCAACGCTACTGAACGTAACTTAGCAATGGCTTTGGCTGAACTTGACCGTATGGCAAGCCGTTTAGAATTGCCTAAGTCTGTAAGAGAAGCAGCAGCAGTCAATTACAAGAAAGCAGTCGACAAGAGATTGATTCGTGGACGCTCAATTGAAGGTGTTGCAGCAGCATCACTCTATGCAGCATGCCGACAATGTGGTGTACCTCGTACACTCGACGAAATCGGACAAGCATCACGTACTGGTCGCAAGGAAATTGGCCGTACATACCGTTTCATGGTACGCGAATTGAAGATGAAGATCATGCCGACAGGACCTGAAGATTATATCTCAAGGTTCTGTTCAGGACTTGGCCTAGATGCTGAAGTTGAAGCAAAGGCATATGAATTGATTAAGGCGGCTCAAGAGAAGGAATTGACTAGTGGAAGAGGACCTACTGGAATCGCAGCTTCAATTATTTACATCGCATCAGTTCTTTGTGGTAAAAGACGCACTCAACGTGAAGTTGCAGAAGTTGCAGGTGTTACCGAAGTAACTATTCGTAATCGTTACAAGGAATTGATTCAAAACCTCAACATCGAATTAGATATTTGAGGCATGAATATGTCCAAAGCGCGGAGTAAACTTTCCGACTTAGCCTATGAGGCAGTCGCAACGGGTTTAGTAGAGGCATTAGAGAGGGGAACAACCTCTTGGCCTTTACCCCAACCTCCAATGTCTGACCCCGACTTTCCAGTCATAAATCCAATTTCTCCTAATGATATTGTTGAATTAGGATTGGCCATGATGTCTGTTGACAGAGGAATGTTTGAGGCTAATTTGAATTCTGTTGTTGACCAAATAGTTCCACATCGGATGAATCTTTCAGATGACCCATTTGAAACACATGACAAATGGCTTGGTCGTAGAGTAGACAAAGTGGCTGAACGATTATTGTACACCATTGCTCTAAATTGGCTCAGTCAAGCATTTGACCCAGAAGCGCCCAATGTTGACCGATGGTGGTTGGCTATCGCTTTGATAGATGGCCTTTCCACGGTTCCAAGAGGACAACCAGTTCATCAAGGATATCATTTGATTGAATCGATTGCCTTGGCAGAACGCCCTGGAACTTGGCATACACAACCAGAAGCAGGTCCTCAGAATACTGACTGGGATCCAACCGCAATGATTCCACGCTCTACTTCAGTTGTTGCACATGAACAAGGAGTGGAGGTAGCCAAGTGGCTCCTAACAAGATTGGAAAGTGGAAATGACGATCGTCGTTTACTGGTAATCGAGTGGACACGCCTCCTCATACAGAGGGCAGAATTGGTTGAACCACTAGGCCTATCGGATATTTTATTGCGTAGAGCTAGTGATCCAAATGAAGAGGTTGCAGTCAAAACTTCTCTATGCCTTGCACGTTTGTTAGAAGTTAATTTAGAAGCAGGAATTGCATTAGCCAATAGATTGCACAAGAGAGACGAAGTTTTGGTCAGGAGAGCGATGGCCGATGTCTTGACTAGATTATTCCGAAGAATTGGTGATGATGCAATTCCATTTTTGGAAAAGATGTTACAAGATGATGATGAAATTGTTTTGGCCGTTGCAGCCTCAACAGTTTCTGATTTGAGATTCCTAGACACCACGATGTGGGCCGATAAAGTGAAGATTCTAACCAAGCATCCACTACCGATTGTACGGCGTAATTTGGTAGTCAATCTACGAGATTATATCACCGAATTCCCAGACGATGAGAGAGGAATTATGACAACACTTTGGCATGATGGCGATGAAGTGGTTAGAACTCGGTTGCGTGAACTATTGTTGCGAATGGAAGAAGTAGACCCACAAAATTTCTCACTTAGAATCACTCACTTCAAAACCAATAATGTTGATTTACAAGATTTATGGGCATCATTGAAACATAGGAGAGAAAAGAGATACTTACAATGGATGGATTGGATGGATGGAAAGGGAGAAATTCCTAGTAACCCCTTGCCACCTAGTCCACATCAAAGTTCACTTCAAGAGCCTGGTGAATTACCAGAATTAGGTGAAGCACTAGATGTGCTTGACCAAGAACTTGGCTTTATCGATTGATTATTCTTCTTCATCGACTGCTAATGGGCCTACGCTGATTAGCCAAACATAGACTCCATTTGCGATTGCAAGTAGTCCGATGAACGTAATAATTAATCCAGCAGGCTGTGGAAAAGATTCTCCGATTTTGGAATTAACTATGAATTTGGTAAATACTAAACAAATTAAACCAAACACAATTACAGTTGTTGAAGAAGATTTTGGATTTTTCCAAAGTTTCACTATTGGGGCGACTCCCTTTCGGTCAAAGGTAAATCTAAACCAAGAAAAATATAGTAGCAGCACACCGAGTAATCCGGCAACTCCTCTGCTAAATGAACGTGAATCCCATGGCCCAGCGGGCGCAAAATCAAGGAATGTTTGTGCAACTAACAACAATCCGAAAATTCCGAATATTTTTGCCTCTTGTTTTGGCTGCATAATACTGCTGAAGGGCTTAGGCTTGAAAGCCTGTGGCATCATAGTGGTGATATGGCGGAGGTTTTGGATGCGGTTTTGGTCGCCGGCGGCCTCGGTACTCGAATGTTACCCGCAAGTGCAAGTATTGCCAAGGAGGCCTTACCACTGGTCGATATCCCAGTTCTAACTCATCTTGCCAGAGAGGCGGTTGCAGCAGGAGCAAAGAGATTGCACATCGTCACTTCTCCGCGTAAGGATTTATCAGCGCTCCTCGCCGATAATTCATGGCTACTCGACAAAAGAAGCGACTTAGATCCAATTATTCTCTCACCTTTTAGTGATGTAGAAGTATTGGTCCACATTCAGCACCAAGCTCTTGGATTAGCCAATGCGATATCAGCAGCTACAGCATCAATAAACGGTCCATTTTTAGTGTTATTAGGTGATAACCTATTGATGAATAACCATACCACTGCCAGTGATTATAGCCCATCAAATGCTAGCGCTGAATTGGTCAATTGCTATGCCGCAAATAATCTTCCATGCGTAGGGCTTGTCAGTGTTGCTGATGATGAAGTAAGCAATTATGGAGTTGTTGAAATGGATGGACAACGCATCACTTCAATCATTGAAAAACCAAATAGAGCAGATGCACCATCAAATATGGTTTTATGTGGCAGATATATTTTCACAGAAGATTTTTCAGAGTTGCTCAGCCAATATGATTTGGCAACCCATGGTGAATTACAATCGATAGCAATCCAGCAGCACTGGATGGATAACGCTGGATTGGTTGGAGTTCTACTAGACGGATACCAATGGTATGATTCAGGCTCGCCATTGCCTTGGCTGAAATCACAAATAGATCATGCTCTACGCAGACCTGACATGAATCAAGAATTGAGAGATTGGTTGATTCAAAGATTACAGTAATTCATCTTTGACCAGGTTTCCAAAAACTCAGTGGTGTAGGAGTTTCTTGATTAGCACAGCGCAATGCCAAGTGATCGGCTCTTTCATTCCAACGGTGTCCACGATGTGCTCTAACATGACTCCATGACAATTGCCGTAATTGAGAAACTTCCTTCCAAAGCATCTGAACATTTGCGACAAGTTCGCGGTTTGCTTTTGCCTTCCAAACACCAGCTGACAAATTACCTGCATATTGCGAGTCGGCTCTAATTATGGCAGGCTGTTTGCCCCCTTCTACCAATAGCCATTTCAAAGCAGCAGCAAATCCAGATAATTCAGCAGTATTATTTGAGCCAACTTCAGCGCCAATAAAACCTTCAGTATTTTTGTCGGTGATTACCATTGCAGATGTTTCATCGATAATTTCTCCACTACCTTTACCCAAGCCAGTGTCACCTTTGACAACTACTAATCCCCATGCAGCAGGAGTATTTTCGTCAACATTTTGATTTCCTAAACAAGACCCATCAACGTAGAGGCTCAATAAGTCCTCTTCGCTCAAAGCCTTCACTCGCCAATCTCTGCTTTGTAAGCGGCAGCATCCATCAATGTGGACACTGCTTCAGGATTACTTAAGCGCATACGAATAATCCAACCAGCGCCATATGGCGCTTCGTTTAGGAGTTCTGGAGTGTCATCCAATTCTTCGTTTACTGCAGTGACTTGACCTGCTAAAGGTGCGAAAATCGGAGATGCAGATTTTACGGATTCGACGATAGCGAATTCTTCCATATCCTCGAGTTCCTCTCCCGTATCTGGAAGTTCGACATATACAATATCAGTCAATGCCTTCTGAGCATAGTCAGTAATACCAATGACGACTTCATCGCCTTCAACTCTAATCCATTCGTGCTCTTTTGTATAGTACATATCTTCGGGAACTTCACTCATTACAATCGCCTCGTAGTGATGGCGATGAGTAATCATTTGATGAATGCACCGATGAGGCCGTTGCTTATTGAAATTGCAAATTACTCTTGTTCAGAGATATCTTGCTCAAGTACAGTCGCTTCTAATTTCGCCCAAGCATTGCCAACTGACGAATCTTTTTCAGTCTCTTCGACATCACCTTTAACGCGATTAGCCATTTCTAAATCATCTTCTAGTGGATATGCTTTGGCAAGTGGCCCTTCACCCCTAGCCACTAAAATGGATAGACCAATTAGAAGTAGCCCAGCGATCCCAATAATCCAGCCAACTCCAACAGTATCAAAGTCAAGCATTTGCTGTTGCATACCAAAGGCTGCAGCTAAAATCAATCCCAATCCAGTGGCCATCAATAGGCGAGATGCGGCATCAGCAGGTCTTTGCATAATACAACCCAGAAGCGGTCAAGGCATGAACCCAACGGCTTAATCAGTAGGTTTCACGCATTAGTTTGTGAATCTTATATGGTAGTAGGGCGCGATTTACAGGAGTGACTTCTAGGATGCGTCCATCATCTCTTCTACGAATATCTTGCAATAGTGGGTGACGGCTTTTCTTGTGGAGAGTTAGCAGGGTTGGCTTGTCAACTTCAAGAGCACTACGAACTACATTAACGAAGTTTTCAGATTCAACAGTAAACTTGCCAATCTCGTCGATAACGATTACTTCACATTCATCCCTTGCATATTCAATTGCAGGGATTGCAACGGTTTCTAGTGCCTCAATATCAATTCCGTAACCGAGCACTCTAAGTCTTGAATCTATTGATTTGTGAGCCATTATAGCCTCTTCTCCAGATACGATATCAATTACTTTGTATCCTAGACGTTCGCCATTTTCAACGATCGGTTCAGTTCTCATTCCACCGACAATAGCGGTATCTTGGCCACCTCGCAACAAAATCTCCTTTGACCTTTCATCAACTAGCATTGAAAGAACCTTTTCCATCACTGCAGATTTGCCGCTTCGAGGTAAACCCGTAATTCCGATTTTTGGATGAACGCCCATATCAATCAATCCAAGGTCTTCGGCGAGCCAAACTAAACCGCCACCACTAATAAAGGGCATTGATGTTCATGTGATGATAATGCCAGACTGTAAACTGGAAAATCTACCCGAAGCATTTCCCTTTTACACTCTAACAGTTCCGATTTCCGGCGCAACTTCAATTGCGAGAGGAAGCATTTCTAATTCATAATTATTGACATTGTTGTTAGCACTCCAAGCGCGAGCCCACTCATCTAATGAATTCTCATTCAATAATCCGCACAACCAATGCAATGCAGTTTCTAAAGAACCATGCTTTTCAATTAGGAATTGTTTGATATCTGGATGTAATTCAATGTGATTAACACTGTTGCCTAGAACACAACCATCCGAGATTACGGCCCAGCGTAAGCGTCTATCTTGATGGGCATTGACAATTGCTTGACAGGCGATACGAACTCCGTATCGCTGGTTCGATTCACCAATCCACATTGCTAATTGTCGCTCGTTTGCTCGCGATGGAATATCGGTCCTAAACGCTGGATGGCGGATGAATATTGAACCATCCTCGTCTTCACAAAAATGAACACCTCTGATGAAAGGCCTATTTCTTCTACCCTTAACCCAAGTGTCAATTTTTTTGACATGTGATGTTTGGTCGATTTCGCCGACTCTTACTCTGACGCAGTGGCCATTGGTTGCAAGATAGTGATCATCATCACCAAGTCGCGGTAGTTTTGCTAGACGGTCCAGAATTTTTAGAGTATGTTTTCTCTCGATTCTATCACGAGGTAATCTTGGAATAGCCCATGTACCTCTTGCCCAATTCTTCCATCGCTGAGTTTCCATTTCAAAGGATGGAACGCGGTTGGACAATCCTCCATTATCACGCCCTAAATCAGAACGGCTAATCGGACCCCTTACCACAAGTGCATCCAAGGATTGTTTTGCAGTAATTCCTAAAACCACAACACCTTGAGTCATACCTGGGAATAAGTGGTTCGCTTCTTCAACGGCCCAAACATCACTCCATCCGTGCTTTTCAACCAATAATTGGCGCAATGGATGTGAAGATTGTTCTCGCAATAAACTATCAGGAGCAATTAATCTTAGTCGCCCTCCAACTTCAAGAATCTGTAAACTTCGTTCAATAAATAAGCGATACAAGTTGACATTTCCTCTCATCGTAGAGAATCTCGGACCGTTTTCATCGCCGATCGAACGAAGTTGTTCACCGAGCTCCTTTCTAAGTTGTGAACCATTTTCCATTCCTCTAAATCTGTCCTTAATTCTCAACCATGGAGGATTGGTAACGACTAACTTAGGAGGGGTTGGCCAAGGCCATTCGCCTTGCAATGTGTCGCCTTGCTTCACAGAATCTTCAAGGATTTGTTCAGCCTCTGAACGAGTTAAACAACCTTCGCGCTCACCTTCAAGGCAAACCAAGTTGAAGCGGATTGCCTCCAATAATAATCTGCGGCGGGTTGAAGCGACTACTAAATTATCAATGTCGATAATTTGGAAGGAAGAAAGTAGTGCCTTGGTATCATCAATTTTGGTTTGTGGATTCCCGTCTTCGTGTGCTTCAGCATGTCTTCTAATAACACGTGCATGGAATAATCCTCCACCACAAGCAGTATCTGCTATCGGCAACGGCACTCCGCTGAGCGTTCTAGTTCCATTGGTAACCGCTCCCATTTCAGCTTCATCATCAACTTCATTTTCTTGAGAGTGTTGTGGTAAATTGAGTTGTTCAATATGTTGTCTAAACCCTGGTGGTAAATTGTTAATCTGCATACTTGTGGATTTTACTGGAGCCTTCGGCCGAGTTAATGTTTCATGTAACTCCGAAGCGATGACCGCATCGGCAAGACGAGGTGGTGTAGGATGTGCGCCACGTGGAGAGCGGCCATCAGATTCAGCATCATGTCTTGCTAAAAGATGGTCTAATACATGGCCAGGATCGGTTAGTAAATTAGCCGGAAGTGTAGGCCAGTCCTTTGGTAAGATTGCAGCAATCGGTTGATGATTACGAAGAGAATTCTCCCACGCATTCAACCAAATTTCAACTTGAGTAGGTCTGTCGGACAGACATCTATCCAATCTCGCGTACCAGCCGCTCACACCGCTCTGCATGACCCCACCAAGCCAGCGGGCTGGCTTGTGCCGTTTCAATGTGACTCATAAAAAAAAGGCTCGTTTCCAGTGGAGAATCCGCTAAAAGGGGGATGTCATAAGCCAAGAATATTCAAACTTTGATGATGCCATTCCAGCCCACTGTTAACCCAATCAAAGATTTCTTTGAGAGTATCATCTTCAACTTCAGCCGCCGCCGCCAGTTGCCTTATCATTTTCATCTCCGCCGCATCATAGGCGCCATCAACAGCAGCAACCAAAGCAGCATCTCTCAATACAAATTTGATTAGAGAAGAATCTATTGTCAGAAGTAATTCATCTAAATCTGGAGGATCATTTAGAAGATTACGGATGTCAATTCGTACTTCCGGATGAATTAGAATACGCCCCATTAGGGCCTCTATGGTGCAAAACTCTTCTCGGACCAACTCGCCATCAGCAGAAGCGATCAAAACTAAAATTGATGCATATATTCTTTTATCATTAGGCGAACAATCCCCTAATGGGTCAGTAAACAAGTAGTTCACTCCGATAGTCCGTTTAGCAACTCAAATCCAGAATCCATCCAATTATAACCTTCGATGGTCCATTGTAATAATCTGTCAACAGCATCATCTACTAAGCCAAAATGAGCAGCTATCTCTTCTAATGTTTCTCTTTCATCTTCATCGACTGTTCCATCGGCTGCAGCCATTAGTACCGAATCTCGTAGCGCGAGTCTTCCCGCTTCTTCACCCATGCCCTCAAGGCAGGATTCTAAAGTAGGTGGAGTTTTCAATGCAAGGCGAATCATTTCGCGTTGTTTTGGCGAAAGTAAAGCATTTCCGAGCCTTTGTTCAAACATTGCCATTTCAGCAACTGATAATTCGTTGTCAACTCTAGTCATAAAAGCAAGTAAACGTGCATATGCAAAGCGTTCATCGCGTGGTAATTTGTGAATGATATCCGGTAGCATCAAATCCTCCGTAATTGTTCTACCCCATCAAACCCTCGGCTAATGCTATATGGAAAATGGCTACATTGAAGGGTGATGGCGAGAGCCGGATAATATGACGAAAGGCCAAACCTCTGAAGTCGTAGTCTGGACAAAGAGCGGATGTCCAGCCTGTGTCAATGCTAAACGCCTTTTGGATTCTAAGAAAATAAAATACCAAGAAAAAAAATTAGGCTCAAGCCCTTCAGTTCAGAAAGCATTTGCAATCGCTACAAAAGGGGCTAAATCTATTCCGCAAATATTCATCGGAGGTGAACACATTGGTGGCTTTGATGATTTACAAAATTTGCAAAAGCGTGATGAATTGAATTACAAACTTGGTTTGGTTTCTGAATTACCAAAGAGAAGTATCACTGATAAAATAAAACACGCCCTGGGTTTTAATTGATTACTCACTCTTCGCTTTCATCAACATATCCGAAAACCATCCATTTCATCATTCCCCAGGTGAATATTCCCCAAGCACTTACATTGACTAAGAATATCAACCTAATTGGTAAATCACTTAGAATTATCAATGAATCAAAAGTCAGTGTAGAACCGACTAGGCCAAAGGCATATACTGACAATGCGCCAATGGCAGTATGGCGAACGTCTTTCCGTCCATCGAATGTAAAAAATCTATGAACAAAGTGTGCGGAAATACTTGAAACAAACCACCCGGTGGCCCACGCAAAGGTATTGGAAATTCCTAGTGATGGTGAAAATAGCACCAAAAATTCCCAAATTAACCAAAACAGTAGTGTGTTAAAACCTCCACTAACGGTAAATCTGCGGATTGTTCCGCGCGGTACAACCTGTTGTCCAAGCTGCCTGTCCATGGTACACGACGAGTGATAGATTGTTTCAAGTTGTTGAATCAGTCATCAAGGGTAACGACATCGCTTTCCTTCCCAGTTAAGACTCCGCGAAGTCGCTGATTGTCAGTTTGGATCGCATTCAATAGGTCATATCTGATTCCAAGTTGTTCAGCCAATACGCCGAGTGCTAGTGTATCTTTGGGCAAACATTTTCCGCCAAATCCCCTGTTTAATCCGAAGATTGGGTCTAGGTGGGATGGGCCGATTGGTTGTGCTTGCTCAGCGGTAATAATATCGCGAATCTTATACCAATCTTCACCCATGCCTTGGCAGATGTCATACATTTGATTAGCAAAAATCACCTTTACTGCATAGAAACTATTTTTGGTATATTTGACTAACTCCGCTTGAGTAGGAGTTACCTGAAAGGTATTGTCTATGCGCAGCACTCCAGCTTCTCGGTGTTGCTGAAATACCAATTGAGCAACATCTTCATGATGGGTTCCGCAAACCAGAATATCTTGGTTAGCAAAATCTTCAAGACGTTGCCTTTCAACTAGAAACTCAGGGGAATAGGCGATTTTCAAGTTGCTATATCTTTCGTGATATTGCTGTGCAGTCCCTGGAATAATTGAACTTTTGATAACAGCGATGAATCCATCAGGGAGTTCATCTAAGATCCCCTCGACGATAGAGGTGTCACAAGCGCCAGTTACTGGATGTGATGGAGTTGGAACAGCAATATATGCCATGTTGACATTATCAGTGACATCTGCGAGAGTAGTACCTCTCGCAGGGTCGTGAATGAATAATTCATGAGCGTTCTTGAAACAGTGCTCAATAGCACCGCCAACCATACCAGCTCCGATAATACCGACCTTCATACTCACATGTGAGGTTTCATCTTTGATTAAGATGTCTTATAATTAATCGGAATAATGTGCTAATAAATCCATATCTGTTATTCACGATGAGGTGAAGGATTTAGTTTACCATCTCTGGCCATAATCGAGGCCTGGAGCAATGATTCTGCAGTGCCACAATCAACCCATGTTTCTTCTCCAACAGTCAATAGTGTAGCACTGCCATCCTTGACATAGCGGCGGGTGACATCAGAAATTGAGAAGTCTACGCCCATCTCAGCGACACCCGCGTCGAACAAATTCCAAAAAACGTTCATCAAATAGATAGATTCCTCCAATGGCTAAGTTTGAAGGAGGGTTTTTCGGCTTTTCAACAATATCAATTACTTTACCACCATCACCCATAACCGCGACTCCAAATGCTTGAGGATTTTTCTCCTCTCTTGCTAATAATACGCACCCAGGGTTACTTTCTGATGAAATAAATCGTTCAACTGTTTCAGCCATTTCCACAGTAGTGATATTGTCGGAGAAATAGATTAACAATCTGCAATCTTCATTGTGTGGTCTTGCTAATTCCAATGCTTCAGCAACGCCTTGAGGGGTTTCTTCCATCACATAATGAATTTTTTCACCTTCAAAACCAGTGCCAACATGCTTTGCTATTTGACCGATGAATTGATTTGAAATAATGGTAATATCTTTAATTCCAGATCTTCTAATAGTCCCCAATGCATAGTCAATTACCGGTCTTTCAAATAACGGTAGCAATGTTTTTTGAGTATATTTTGTGAAGGGAAATAACCGATTGCCATGGCCGCCAGCCACAAGAATTGCTTTGACCTTCATGAATTAATGCAAATGATTTACCCTTTTGGCCTTACCTATACAATATACACTCAATCGGAGTTTTGACCAATCAATTCTTCAACAGCGCCATCTTTTGAATTCTTTTCAAAATAATCAGTGGTTACCAATTCGGCAAGAGTTTCAACTCCCGCCTCTACTAAATCAGGGTCATTACTTTGTGACTTTTCCCAGCGCAGTTGAGCCATTTCAGAATAGTTTTCATTAGCATTCCTAATCAATTTTTCAGATTTATATAACTCACCTTCAAGGCCATCGAAGACCTTACCATGTTCAACTGCATCTCTAAAGTTGGTAACTTCGCCAAATACGCCATCTTGCTTTCCCCAAGTAGGTCCCTTTTCATCAGCCCCTCTCGTTCTAGCCATTTCAGAATTTGAGGTAATGCGTTGAGGAATATTCCCAAATAATTTTGTTAATTTTCGTTCAACAGTAGTTCTAGTTTTAGAATCTTCAAATTGCAACAGTGAAAAGTCCATTCTTTGCAGTATTTCATTGATCATTTCATTCTTAGATCGCTGATTTATGATTAGATAGATGGAAAAACAAAACAGAATAGCCGAGAGGAATAAGAATTGTAAATATTGCATTAATCCGCCGGCTAAAGTGACCACCAACAACACTGTGACAAAAGCGATTTTAGTATTGAATAGTTTTTGCTGCTGCAACAATTCCTCCAATGTAATGGCATCGTCGAACATATTCATCCACTCATTACTTTTCAATAATTTTATTCAATTTTTCAGTCAAGTCATCATTGTCTAAATCTTCTATTTTCCAGCCCAATGATGCGATTGAAGCGGCCTTACTTTCTTCAATACTTTTGCCCATTTGTTCATGACCATATTGAATCAGTGCTAAAAATAAAATCAAACAACCGATAGCAACCTGATAAGAATAAAACATTGCTATCGCTCCGGATGTAACCACTGCTGGTACTAAAGAAAAAATAGTACGATTTTTCCTACGAGATTCCGTTTCAAACGAATCTAATATTCTTTGAGCGGCTTGTTTCTTGGTCATCGCCATAACAGTGGCAAAACCCTCTTGGTTGTCAATTTTATCATTGCATTAGTCATTCAGAAAATACAATTGAACTGAAATCAGGCGGCGAATCCCAATTTGCTGGAGTTGATGCTGAAGTATTAGATTCCTGAACCAATACACTGTCTTGCATTGTAACATTTTGACGAGGTTCATGTAATAATTTATTCAACACATCAACTAATGTTTGCTGCATTTTAGCAGTTTGGTTAGCTTGCATATTCAGAAGGCGATTCATGCTATCAAGGGTGTGATCTTGCCTCCCTCCGTGAGTTTCCATGGCTAATGTTTGGGCGTTAATGGCTTCTTCTTGCCTTGATAACAAATGTCGAGCAGCAGGAGAGCCGACTGCATCCCGCCTCTGGATTTCATTTATTGCTAATATCAAGTTTGTATTAGTTGTTGATAATTCATTTTGTAACTGAAATATTTCTCTTCCAGAATTTTCAAGTTGATTACGCAATATATGGCTCTGCCTAAACAATCTTTGCTGCTGCCCCCTATGAAACGATGATTCTGCCAAGAAAGCAGAAGTTATTGCTATAGCCAATGCAGCAATAAAATCAACTCCAAAAACAGGAAGAATCATCACAACCATAATTCCAATCGATACCGATTTTATTATTCCCATGTATTATTATTGGTGCCAATGCCATATCAAACAAAGGCTGGGGCATAAGGGGCTCCCGATTTGATTAGACCAGTGGGATAAAGCAATCATCGTCAACTTCAACTAAACCACCGGTTGTCAGAAGATGTTCCAACGCTTCTTCAGTTTCTTTTACATTGACTCCGTGTTCGGTCATACCAGTAAATATTGACTCCAATGTTGCTACAGGTTCACCCTTGCCCATTACAGACTCAACAACAAATAGCATTAGTTGACATGCAATCGCCAATAATGGGTCATCTCCGTGGTCATCGGGCAGGAAGTTGAGGAAGGTATTGACTGGATGCGTGATGTCGTCAAGTTCAACAGGATTTTGCAGATTTGGCTCAGCGGCTCTTTGCCCAAGGCCTCTAATTCCATGATTATCATTTAGATCAAAGCAGTCAAAAAGATTTTTTTGATTCGGATCAATATTGCCATCGGATAACGGTTCTAATCGCTTTGCGATAGCATTGACTCTGTGCAATCTCTGTTCAATAGTTAATCTTTCACGATTCAAATCTAATGATATGATTTCAAGAGCCATATTTGCTTGGTCTGTCATCCATTGACGTAAATCCCATTCGGGGTCAATTCCCGCCATAGTATCTGCAAGTCTCTGAATCTCTTTAGGTAGCGAGTTGAGGTGTATTTGTTTCTCAGAATTGTCGTTTCCATCCTCGCCCATGTTTGTCCAACTCAAGAATGACAGCCTATGAAGCATACCACCAATCAATGACCATCGTTTCCATTCCAAAGGTGAATGACTACGGTCCAAATGCGAAAGGAATTGGCCTACAGTGGATGCCAACCTTATACTTCAGCCGAATACACTTTTTCTAAAACTCACCAATGTGCGATTCATTCTGAACTCCATTAAACAATTAGGGTCGCGTTCATGTAGGAGTTGCCTATGCAAAGAAAACATGAGTGACTATCGTATTGCAATTTTGCCGGGCGACGGCACTGGTAGAGAGGTGGCTTTAGAAGCCCAAAGAATCCTTGATACCATTGAAGCAAATACTAATATTGGCTTTGAGCAAACTGTAATTCCATGTGGCGGTAAAAACTATTTGGATACAGGAGAAGAATGGGCCGAAGGGTCATTTGAGTTCTGCCGAGATGAAGCCGACGCCATCTATTTAGGGGCAATCGGCCATCCAGGGGCAACTTTGGATAACGGCGATCTTGCTGGTGGTTCAGTTATTCTAGGAATGAGAAGCGGATTAGATCTTTATGCAAATGTTAGACCTATCAAACTCTATGAAGGAGTGCCACACAAAATCCATGGTAAATTCACTCAAGTTTGGCAACCGGGAATGGTCGATATGACTATCCTGAGAGAAAACACAGAAGGATTGTATCATTCACTACTAAGGAGAAGCGCTGACCGAGCCTTGGGTAGAGAACCTTACGAACCTCCGGAACTAGAATTTCCAGGACTATCTGGCGAAGTTGCTTATGATCCACGACCAATATCATCAGTTGGCAGTGAACGCCTAATGCGCATGGGCTTCGAAATTGCAGAAACAAGAAATGGTGCACCAGTAGATGGGGTTCAAAGAGTAACTTGTGTCGACAAATCAAACGTTACTAGAGGTTGTCAATTATTCCGCAGTGTTTTCGAGAGAGTTGCATTAGATTATCCAAAATCAGAACTAGATTACAGTTATATTGATGCATTT
Source organism: Candidatus Poseidoniaceae archaeon (assembly GCA_028353405.1). GTDB lineage: Archaea > Thermoplasmatota > Poseidoniia > Poseidoniales > Poseidoniaceae > MGIIa-L1. Next base: position 47,461 of record JAOMOG010000010.1, read on the forward strand.
ATGCAATGGATTACGCGTTCTCCAGAATACTACGATGTAGTTGTAACTTCCAATATGTTTGGAGATATTGCGACTGATTTAGGTGCTGTTTTGCAAGGCGGCATGGGAATGGCAGCTTCCGGAAACATTGGTGATAATCAAGCATTCTTTGAACCAGTTCACGGCTCTGCACCAAAGCACGCAGGACAGAACAAGGTCAACCCAATCGCTTCAATAAATTCCATTCAAATGATGATGGATTGGTTAGGGCGTAAAAAGTCAAACGAGCAAATGGTTCAAATTGGAAAACTAATCGATGACAGCGTAGCAGAACATCTCAAAGATGGTAAGAATTTGACATATGATCTAGGTGGTAATGCTTCATGTTCATTCGTTGGAGAGGGTATTTCCTCTAGACTAGCTGAAAAACTTGCAGAACAATTTTGATTAAGACGTCGTGGAACTTCTTTGCTTCCATTCGGCTTCAAACTCTGACCATAAACGCTGTTCAATTTCTTGTCGCAGTTGCGCCTCTAGTTCAGGAATAATCTCCAAAGCGACCTGTTCGCGAATTTCAAGTGCCATACTTGACCGAACACGCCCCTCTGTCAAACTTTCAATTTCTTGGCGTTGAACACTTGAGAGTTGTTCCGAATCATTATGTTCACTATGGTAGCGATTTATTTCTGCTTGGACAATACGTTCAATTTCTTTCATCAATCTTGAAACGATTGCTAATTCCCAGTTTTCGGTTGGATGAGGTACATTCATCCTCGATGCTTCATTTTTCAATGTTTGAACGATTCTAGCGCGAACAGGGTTTCCAACTTCAAAATCATGAGCACCGGAAACGAATCCAACCAAGGAATCAACCCAGTCGCTATCCGAGATATGATTCCCGCATCCTGGACATCCAATCAACTCAGAATCGTTGTAATCAGAGTCATGTTCTGAGGAATCCACCTCTTCTGCAAGTTTACGGCCAGTTCTCCTTTTTGGAGCAGGAGCGAGTTCTAAATCAAATGAAACAGTAGTGCCAAATGTATTTGGTTTTTGGCCCCCGGAATCATTTCCTTCTCCCATTTCAATCATTAACAGTACCATGTTAGGCATTAAAAGTATTTCCCCGACTTTAGACTCTAATAGCATGGTTTATTTCCGGTAAAAGGCGCATCCACTGCCAATATGGTGAAAAAACACACTTGCTTACGAGGACAAGCTGGAAGTAATGTGGTCTATTGCAGATTGAATATTGTTGTTATTATCATAATCAGTACGCGGCGTTCTAGTGATTTTCTGCATAGCACCACGCAATAGATTCTCGGCAACTCTTGATAATTCGTCAACGATTGTAACGCTCCCCATTTTTGCTGAGCGCGATAGTGGATTCAAATCTATGACGAGAACTACTTTGCCCATTGCCACAAGTGCCTCGCAGCGATCTCCATCTTCAAGAGGAACCAAAATAACATCACTATTGTATATTCCATTTTCACAACACTTTGCTCTCGGCCCCTCAAGTCCAGGTATTTTGGCATCTGGGTTTTCACCTAATATTTCAACATCTAATTGATTAACTTCTCTAATTTCATAAAGGTGGCTTAGTAAAGCCTTCATCCTTTCTGGGGTGCGATAGAAAATATTGACTTCAACAGGGATTTTGAGTAAACTTGCTAATTGCATTAATTCCTTTCCAGCAAGAGCAATAGCATTTCCATTCAAACTAATTACAGCAGAGTCAGCATTTTGTAAATGCGCTAAAGCTTCCATAGTGGCATCATGAGCACTTGGAATTGTAGTTTCACCAAGTAGGTAATCGTATGCTTCGCCTCTTCCATGCGCAATCAATGCACTATCGGCGAGCATTCCTGCCTTTGCCGCCATTTCTAAACGATGACGCATCAATAATGATTGATAGCGAGGGTGGCTTTTATCGGCAGCAAAATCAGACATTACAACGCCCCCTCAAGCACTGTTGACCAACATTGAAACATCAAGTGGTGCAACTCCGCGATTTATTGTGCTAGTAGAAAGAATATCTAGTCCACATTCCTTCCAATCGTTGATTTCGTTGAATGTAATTCCACCACTCGCTTCAAGAATCACGTGTTCGCGTATTGCTAACTCAGTCATCTCATCTGCAACCGCTTTACATCTTTCAGGATTAAAATTATCCAACATGATAACTAATTT
>JAOMOG010000011.1 GCA_028353405.1 Candidatus Poseidoniaceae archaeon
AAAAGAATCAGATTCATCTGTGCCACTCATACAACCTTGGCCGTTGATAGTCGGGTCATTGCCCAAAATAATGCCAGAAGAAGCAGGTGCATCTTGGCCTAAATTCAAATCATTTTGTTGACCGCAATTGAATGTGTCTGGGTCAACTCCTTCGGTTTCAATAATCATCGTATATATCCCAACACCGCTGTAAGCCTCTATGCTGATATAGAAAATACCACCACTGCCTTCAAAATTAGGGTCGCCAATAGTTGCAACCTCTTCATCAAAGGAGCCACCCGTCCAAGAGCGATCAAACCATTCACCAGCATCGTCTCTTAGATATATATCGAAATCGGAATCTGGTGCATTTATCATAATCACTGTTAGATTAAGGCCAGCTGTGAGTGTAATCTTATACCAATCTTCATCATCAACGCCCTCTTCAATACAGCCCGTTATTGTGATTGAAGTATCACTTCCCAAATCATGCGAAGATGCCATATCAGCACCAGCATCATTTCCACTTGCAGCATCATCTTGGCTTGAGCAAGATGTTGCCATAGTATCTACTAATAATTGGTCAACTGCAAAGCCAATATTATTATCTTCACTTTTCTCAATAATTTGTTCATCGTAATCAACTACTGCGATGAGAGAATAATTTCCTCCTTGTAGTCCAGCCGGTATCGTGGCCTGAAGTTGTACCAGTTGTGATTGATTTACATCAATAAAACCAGCGCTTAAATTTCCGATTTCAATATCATGGTCAGCAAAGTCATCATCGACTGATAAGAATACTGAAACAAGTGGCGATAGGGCGCTGGAAGTACCAGTATTATTGATCATTACATCTATTGAAACCGGATTACCAGCAGCCGCGTTAAGTGGCCCTGAAACCTCACTGATCATCAGGTCGGGCAGTGGGGTGGAATAGTTGGTCCAAACAGACATTGTCCAATCAACAGCATCTCCAGTACTGGACATGTTGACGAAATAAGTTCCTCCAATGCCATCAAAACTAGTTCCCAAAGTTGTTGTCTTTAGAGTATTATTGCCCCAGCCGAAGCCACTGTCAACGATATTATTTCCTAGAGTTAATTCAGCATCTAGGGTTGAACTTTTGTGACGAGTAATTTCAATTTCAATTGAATGGTTTGCCGGTACATCGAAGGAGAAAACATCGTTAGCATCAAGCCCGTCAATACATCCAGTATATTGTGAAGTGACGTTATTTCCTAATGGGGCTACAACCGAATTTGTATTATTAGGCGCATCACTACCGAGTCCAGCATCATCTAATCCATTTGGATGTCGATCTTGGCAAGACTGACCAATTAGCATTTGATTTGCAGAAACATTGTTGTTATTGGTTTCGCTCTTTTCACTTACATTGCCATATCCATCAGCCCACACAATCCAATAATATGTTCCATTAGCAGTATTGCTCGGAATGATCACCTGCGAATTCATGTTTCTGCTACTATTTTCGGTTAGGTCGGTTTCACTTTGAGATTCTGAGATTAACACATCACCCCAGTTGTATATCTGGTCAGAGGAAAGAATGAATTGGCTTTCAAAAGCGCCACTAGAAGAATTCCATTGATTGGATACCGTATAATTGACATCGACGGTTTGCCCTGCTTGACCGGAACTAGGGCTGATAATATTTGAGATTGTTAAATCAGGCATTGGTGGAGAGTCGTTGGTCCAAGTGCGTAGAGTGTATTGCCCATCTCCAGACCAAACTGTCAATTGAATGTAAAATGTACCAGCGATGCCAGAGAGTGAAGTTCCGAGAGTACTCACCTTCTCCAATGGGTCAATGCTAGTAGAACTGTCGACAATGTTACCGCCTCCATCAATTAAGTACATATCAAAATCAGTACCAGCTGGAACTACCAATTCAATATCAGTATCTTTTCCAGAAGTAATTGCTACCTCATACCAATCATCAGCATCATTGGCATCCATACAACCTTGAGTGCCCGTTTGCCCAGAGTTAGGATTTGTCCCTAGACTTCGTGAAGTATTCGCCGAATTACCAGCATCTCCACTAGCCCCAGCATCGGTTTGAACCAGTGGGCAAGCTGCTCTTGCACCGGCATTAGAACTGCTACGAGGTGTGATTTCATTCAAGGTAGTAGCAATGAGTTGCTGTCCATCGACTGTTGCTTTGGATTCTAGTTGCTGCAATTCTTGTTGCTGATTAATCGATTGTGGATTGATTGTTTCCGCTTCAGCCATTACTGGTGAAATGACAGTAGAAATCAGCAGCAAAGTCGCAAAGAGAGTCAATAAGCGTCTGTTGTCCATCTAACTTTGCTCAATACGGTGGGTTATCAAACCTTGTTCGCTAAGATTTGGAAAAAACCACCCAAATTAGTAGTTTCAGAATAAAAAATGAAACTAATTATTGATTTTGGGGAGTTGGTGCAGCAGAATTGACAGCAGCGGAAACCCCGCCCTCATATCGTTCAAAGTTGGCCAAGAACATATTTGCTAATTTGTCCGCAGTATCATCAAAATCACCCTTATCTGCCCAAGTATTTCTTGGTTGAAGAATATCATCTGGTACATTTGGACAACTCTGTGGAACTTCAAAGCCGAAACGTGAATCAACGATGTATGCAACATCATCCAACTCTCCATCCAATGCAGCATTGAGCATTGCTCTGGTGTAACGAATCTTCATTCTATTACCGACACCATATGCTCCACCTGACCATCCTGTGTTGATCAACCATGCATTTGCTCCATGCTCAGCCATTTTCAGTGATAGTAAATCAGCATAGACTCCAGGGTGCATTGGCATGAATGGTTCTCCAAAACAAGCCGAAAATGTTGCTTGTGGTTCTTTTACTCCAATCTCAGTACCAGCAACCTTTGCAGTATATCCTGAGATGAAGTGGTATGCTGCTTGAGCAGGCGTCAAACGAGAAATCGGAGGTAATACTCCAAAAGCATCACAGGTTAAGAAAATCACATTTTGTGGATGACCGCCCTTGGAATCTGCTGTTCTATTTTCAATAAATTCAATCGGATATGAGCCACGAGTGTTTTGAGTTTTTGAAGTGTCTGCGAAATCAGGTACTCCATCTTCATCCAAAACAACATTTTCTAAAACACTACCAAATTTGCGAGTTGTTGCAAAGATTGCTGGTTCGTCTTCAGCAGATAAATCAATTAATTTAGCATAACAGCCGCCTTCAAAATTGAACACACCATTGCTTCCCCAACCATGTTCATCATCACCGATGAGGGCACGTTTCGGATCTGCTGAAAGAGTAGTTTTCCCAGTACCAGAAAGTCCAAAGAAAATTGCAGTATTTTCTCCCGTAGTATTTGCAGAGCAGTGCATAGGCAGAATCCCCTTTTTAGGAAGAATCAAATTCATGACCGAGAAAATAGATTTCTTTACCTCTCCAGCATATCGTGTTCCACCGATGATAACTTCCTTTGCAGCATAATTAACAATTACAAAGCACTGTGAATTCAAACCATCTTTTTCTGCATCCGCTTCAAAATGAGGTGCATGGAATACAGTGAATTGCGGTTGGTGAGTCTCGAGTTGTTGCTCACTTGGTCGAATAAACATATTACGGGCAAATGCATTGTGCCATGCAGTTTGATTGATTACTCGGATTGGTAAAGCTTCTGAAAAGTCTGCGCCACAGTATAAATCTTGAACAAAAAGGCCCTCTTGTGCTGATAAATATTCAATCACCTTTGCGCGCATTCTTTGAAAAGTATCTTCATCACAAGAAATATTGACATCGCCCCAGTTAACATCCTCATTAGTAGAAGGTTCATCGACGATAAATTTGTCATTTGGAGAACGTCCAGTTCTCTCTCCAGTTTCGGTAACGAATGCCTTATTAGCACTGTAAACCCCTTCACCGCGTTGAGATGCAATTTCAATTAGAGCCTTTGCTTCGAGATTCCAGTGGACTAATCCGGAGGGGCTAATCCCGTTTTGCGAGAGGTCCCCCGAAGGAGTCCCGATGGTGCCTGCCATGAGCAGGCCTTAAGCCGGCCCTCTTTGTCCCTTTGGGTCGTTATGATGAGAATAATAGTGGAAATATAAATCGCAAGTAATGCTACAAGTGCTTCACAAGAGTTGAAGGGGGGCTCCCGTTCATGGCTGTGCCATGAGTGAAGAAGGCGAGGGGGGCAACAGCAACCCGCCAACTCATTCCAATCGTGATGAAGTATTGCGTAAGAAAGATTTCAACCGAGTAAAAGGATTGGACATATCTTCGTTCATGGTCTCTAATGATGAAGCGGAAACATCTCCAGCGACTCAGGCTCAGTCAGAACCTGTTGTCAAAGCCAAAGAGATCGTTGAAGAAGATATTGCAGTTGGGCAAGTAACTGAAATTTTCAGCCGCGACGACTCAAATTCTAATCAACCGGGCCAAATTCAAAAAGATGGAACAGTTGCTGAACCGAGTGATCTTGATAGCGTTACTGATATGGCAGTGCATGGTGAAAAACAACTTAGCAAGGGCCTGATGGTCGCAATGATCGTCATCTGGACGATGATAGGAACTTTGATTGGAACCAATTCAGGAATCCCTCCGGTTCTAAGTTTAATCGGCCTAGCATCGATGGCTATATTCGGATTGCTTTGTGGTGAAAATTGGATTCCCAAAAAGAACATGAGATTACTCGGTGTTACTTGGGTGATAATTTCAATGAAGTTATTGTATGGATTAGCATTAGATGCTTGGCACTGGGGCTGGTTTGATTCCTCACCCATCGGCCCTTCTCAAACATTAGGAATATCTCTTTTAACATTAGTTGGATTCAATATTGTAATTGCCCAACGTCATAATGAAGATGCAATAGCAGCCCAAGCAACATTGGTTCTATTGGTGGTTGGAAGTGCAACCGGAGCACTCTATGGCGAAGTCGGTATTGCAGCAATGATCGGCTTAGGAACTTTGATTTTCCACATTCTTGCCATATCAAGGAATTCTGGTAACTTAGCCTCTTTAGGTATTGCAGTGTCTTATTTGTGGATTGGAGTTCACGCAATATCAAGTGGTTGGAATATCTTTGGATTAGAGATTATTTCGTTCGAAGATGATTTACTTTTATTCTTGTTAATGGCAGGAGTCACTGGAACAAATGCAGCGATGGCAGCACATTTCGTCAAAGCAGAAAATTGGTTTTCAGATGGTTTGGATGCCCTTGGATTAGGCAAGCCAGGTCTGTGGGCAGTTTCTGTTAGCCTAGGTATGTTTGGAGCGTTATTGGCGATTGCAGAACATCGTCTAGAAACCGGTTATGCAATCGCCCAATTGGTTTTACTAATCACTGCATTCACAGCATCATATCTAACCGTTAGAGGTATAGAATGGTCAAACATCGTTCCTTATGTAATCCTGCCAGCGCCTTTACTTCTCGGTATGCTGGCGTTACTCACGTCTAGCACCTTTGCTGTAGAATTACCGTGGGGTTTGCAACCATACACCCTCTATGCAGTATTTACTTCAATACTTACGAGTATTGTTTTGTTGAAAAATCAAACCGTTGTTTCAGATCATGTGTTGTGGATGGGCGGAATCGCTATTGTAATTCTTCTAACCCTATTAGTTCCAGCAGATGATGCTGGCAAAGGTGCTAGAACTCTACTGATTTCACAAGGTTTTGTTTGGGGTGGATTGGCATTTTTAGCCCTTAACAGAGATTCACCTTCGATAGCAGGAGTTGCGGTGTTAGCGCCTTGGGCATGGTTGTTAATATTCGCTACAGATGCTGAGAATCGTCTAATCTCTTCTGATTTTATTCCGATTAATATTGAACAATGGGATCTGGCAATTTGGATGGGAGTTCTTGTTTTCCAGCAAGTTTCTGTTAATATCAAACAAGGTGGGGTCGGAATAAATCTCGCAGCACGTTTACTCGGATTATCCGAAATAGGAGCCAGAATGAGAGACTCGGGTTTGCTCAAATTATGGAACTTGAGTTTCATACTCACTGTGCTTACAGTTTGGGCGATTGCCCGACCAGGAGCTTTACCCGCAGTAGGTGTTCTTTGGACATTAGGCGCTCTAATCATATCTCATTCATACATGGTTTTTATTGGTAAATACGATGGAAAACCACGGACATTGATGACAATGTGGGGAGTTTTTGCCATCATTCTCTCTTACTCATTTGGAATGGGAGGAATTTTTGCAATATTCCTCGTAATCGCAAGCCTTCTCCTACTTCTTCATGGCGATAACTTACGTAATCAAAACACCCATTTAGCGGAAATAGAAAAGGCTGAAGCTTTACCAGGGCAATTACTTTCTTTGATGATGGGGCTTCTAGCAGGATTATTCATCATCATTGCTTTGAAACCTCTAAATCAACAAACTTTAGCCGGAATCGAAATGTTACCCGATGCAACAAATAACCTGTTGATATTGGTATTTGTTTCCTATGTTGGTTTGGTACTATACTTGCGAAGAGCAGCCAAGGTTGAGAAGATGTTACCACCTGCTTTGGCAGCGATTTCATTAATCATAATGATGGGTCTTGCAGGAAGGGCTGAAGAGGTTGCAATAGTAGATATTCTAACCCTTTTGGCTTTCATGGGTTCCGGGGCTTATCTTGCCTTCCAAGGTGAAGTTCGTTCTGGTTTGCGAGCACTGGCTCGTAAAGAAGACAGAATGGCAGAAATTGAACGTAAACAACAACGGATGCAACAATTATTGCAAGCAACACCCCAACAAAGCGATTCACCAGAGCAAAACAACTTGGATAGCAAGTCCAATTTGCGAATGATAGATACTCAAATGTTAGAACTGATTGAAAAGCAACGCAAGCGTTCTAAGCGCTCCGGTTCTATTGGAAAATATGATTTGGAAATCGGTGATATTCATCACCGCCCAACCATTGTGATGACTTTCTTGACAGTCACAATATTGGCCTCCACATGGTTCTCCTTTACCACTGCTGACGGTTTTCTCGCCTTAGGGTTCAGCGTAGCAGTATCAATTCTATTCATTACATTATCACGTCTAAGGGCCAATCAAATTGGCTTACGCCTTCCAGACCTAATGGGAATTGAATTACCCGTAGCGATTTCGATGGCCGGTTTAGTACTGGTCCACATTGCAGGAAGGGTTTCTCAATCGGTAGTGACCCTTGAGGAAACCTATCACCTCCTGTTGTTATTTTTTGGATTAGCAGTACTCGCAGGAGTTGGCCTAATGGGAAGAAGCGACCTTGGTGTTCGTATTCCAAACGCATTGGAAGGTGTGATTTACCTTTTCGCCTTCGACAGAATCTTAGCATTATTAATCGGTGGAGAAGTACCAATTCCATTCCAAACCGATCCATTTGCTTACTCAGGGGCGATGTCTTGGACAATTCCATTATTGATTTTAGAAGTTCTAATTTTAGCAGCGGTGGTATTGTTTGACTGGGTGGAAGCACAACGCCTATCGCGAGGACTTCCAGATCATAGAGGTGCAGCAGGGCGCAGCTCTTGGGTAATGATGACCTCATTACTATCATTCGGACCAGCGGGGATTGTAGCGGTAATATTTACAATTCGCAGAGGAATAAATTGGACCCAACCAGCAGCCGCCTTAATCGCGTGGCTAATGGCCCCATTGATGCTCTTTTCCACTTTGTTTTGGCTACCAGAGTTGCTTTCACAATCAAGCCAATTTTACTTATCAGATATCGCCTTAACGTTTGGAATCGTTTCAATTGCTTTCTCAGCATGGACGGTTGTTTCAAAGCAAGGACTTTGGCTTACATCAGGACTTTGGGCTAGCCATCTACTAATTTTGCCAGCAGTGTTTGCAATGGGCAGTTTACTATTTGTCATAACAGCAGCATTCTGCCTCAGTACAGCAGCATGGGTAAGTGGAATTCTAACTTTAAGAAAAGGTTGGAGGGTTGTTGGCGCTGCTGATTTAGTTCTCGGAATATTATTTGGTGGAATATTCTTCATTTCAGGGGCTGGAGTTGGAGCGATTCTCATCGTACTGGTTGGTTCAGCCGTATTGCTTGGAACCGTTACATATCTAACTCAAACATATGAAGGACATCTTTCAGAAGATTGATTTCACAAGCGCATATTCGTAGCAAGAATAGACGCTATCTCATCAAGGATTGCTTCCATTCCGCTATGATCTAAGCCAATTCCCAATCGCAATGAAATACTAATTTTAGCCTGAGTTCCTGAATTGCGAATTCCGAGAGAAAGAGGGCAATCGTTCAATGAAGCTTCGATTAACATTAGGTTTTCTTCACCCGCTAAACCATGTCTATTCCAATGAGTTAATTCACCGAGTTCATTCAATTGTTTGAAAGCAATATCGGCAATAGTATCTGATAATTGATTTCTACCATCCCATAGATTTCTGTCAACATTTGAAACTGAGATGCGTTTTTTCCAACCTCTAACCATCTCATCATTTCCAATACAAGATTTTGCCAATAAATATGAAACAAGTGTTGCCGCGCCATCTCCAACTAGAGACCAATGTTTTTCTAAAAGTGGATGAGGGCTAGGCAATACAACATGCCCCGAATCCTCTACACCGAATAATTTAGGCATCTGTTCTGCGAGCAAACCATCACCGCGTAATTCAACACTAAGCCATCTATCTCCAACAGCGGTTTCGCTAGTTTTGATTTCTAATCCCGGACAAGGATTGCTCAGTAATGCTAAATCAGATTCAATACTTGCTGCTAAATGCCATTGACAATTTGGATTATTACGTGCAGCAGCCTTTAGCAACAAATCTGCAATGGCATCCCCGTCTACAACTTTGTAGCCAGTTTCAGTTGCTTCAATAATCAAACATCTATCACCATCACCGTCCAATGCTGCACCAACAATAGTTCCGGCAGGAGCATGTTGGACATTTCTTAGCAGTAAATGGGATTCATTGCTAGCTTCATCGATTGTCCATGTATCGGTTGGTGATAATTCTCCAGCACCACATCCTTCATTCATTGCAGTTGCATCTTGACTTACTTCTTTGCTATTGATTCCACATTCACCTAACCATGCTGCAAGCCAAGTTGATGGCGCTCCCTTTGAACAATCTAATAGCAAAGGGTCAGCGATATTAGCATGGGATAGAGACCGACCAAAATCACTCCACCCTTGCATCCGCTTAGAAAGCCATAGTGGGTGTTGCTGTTGAGCCCAATTTCCACCATCGCTTAGATCAACATCAGCATTAGAGAAGTTTTCTCGGTCTATATCATCAATTTCTCTTTCCTCTTGAGCTAATGCCTCTGCAATTAATGTAATTTCATCTTCTACTTGTGGACTTGTTTTGTATCCTTGATTATCAAATACTTTGATTCCAGAATCAGATACTGGATTATGGGATGCAGTAATCATACAACCAATTCTTGCATTGTTTTGCAGAATTGAATAATGTAAGAATGGTGTTGAACAAATGCCGATATGAGTTACTGAACAACCTGCAAGACGTAGACCGAGTGTTAAACTTGCAACTAATTCTTCATTACAAGGACGTTGGTCCCAGCCAATTACTACATTTGCTCCTTCACCAGGCATTGTATCGCTAATTCTTGCTAATGATTCTCCAACCAATCTCATCAAAGTTGAACAGATTACTCTCTCATCGTGGAGAGCAGCAATAGCAAGTTTTTCTGATGAACTCGGGGCAACAAATTTTCCACGAATCCCATCGGTTCCAAATAATCGCTTGGAATTTACCATAGAATCACCAACATATATCATAGATTAGGAATGTGTTGCAGATTGGTGGATTCCTGTTATTGTTGAATTCGCAGCAACCATACTATTTGGCCCCAGCACAACACCTGGATTGGTTACACTATTGCATCCAAGTTGGCAACCTTCACCCAAAATAGCGCCGAACTTTCGCAATCCAGTTCCTATCCTTTCACCGTTTAATCGCGTGAATACTTCACCGCCATCATTTCTAAGATTACTTAATTTTACACCAGCGCCCAGATTAACAGAGCTACCTAAGATTGAATCTCCGACATAATTGAAATGTGGTGCCTTAGCACCAGGCAATAGAATTGAATGTTTTACTTCAGAACAATGTCCAACGACTGCATCGCGACAAATCCACGAGTTTTGTCGAATGTAAGCACCATGACGAATTTGCACATTAGCCCCAATATAGCAAGGGCCAATTATATGGGTTCCAGATTCAATAATGGCGCTTGGTTCAATGAAAATTACACCATTGGAATCATCAAATGTTGCCGAACATTCACTTAAATCAAGGCTCTCCTGCTCATTACAACGGCTTAGTAATTCCAGCAATTGAGTTTTCAAACAGAGTTCTCCACTCGGTTCAAGAATATGCCAAACCGGCTGGTATTGGGAAAAGAATGGAGTTGTTTTTTCCGACTCATCCAGACTTGGAAAAAGTACCTTGGCCGTAGTAACATCAGGCCATTGCATAAGCAGCCCTAAGGGTTAATCTTCAAAGAACTTGGTATTCAAACAGCCGCCAAGTGATAGATTCTCTTTCCTGTACTATTGTCTAACTTGAATCCGACTATATTTGCTAAATATCTCGGAATGAATAGGCCAATTTTACGAGTGGTCAATCCATGGTTCCGCATTCTTCTTTCATTTGAAAGGAAACTGACAATATCAGCAGCACAACATCCTGGTGAATCACCAACATATTCTATGATCTCAAGTTTTAATCGATTTAACCTCGCAGCCTTTTGTGAACCTTTTCCTCTCATCTTAATCAATATATATTGTGTTACTGATAGTATATTATCAAAGCAAGGGTATGCCATGGGCTCCCCCAAAAAATGTATACTACCGACGCATTGATGCTCTCTTGCATGTTGGCAACTTACATGCGAAAAGGTCTATTGGCAGTAGTCGTGACCTTCATTATGATTTTTTCAGGTTGTCTTGCGCCGACAGTTGACACTCTTTCTATGAACCAATCACAAGAGCCAGAACTCCCTTCTGAACCTTGTAATGGTTTACTGATTCTTTGCTTACGAACTTATGACAATGTGACATTTCCAGAAACGCATAACGCCTTTTCAACCCACCAAGATGGAATTTACTATCCAGCCAGCAATCATCAAACCGGACTTGATGCGCAATGGAATGCTGGAATGAGGGCTTTCATGATAGACACGCATTACGAGAATCTCGGCGATGAACGCGTTGAAACAGTTCGATTATGTCATGGAGATGACGATAGAGGATTCAGTCCTTGCACCTATGGTAATGTTGATTCGGTAAATTGGCTAACCAACTTACGCGATAAAATGGAACAGAATCCTCGCGATATCGTCACCCTTTTGGTTGAAAATTATGTTCAAGTTGAACATCTTAAAGCGGTGTTTGAACTTTCACAATTATATGAGAAAGCTTTCATCCACGAAGCGAATAGCACTTGGCCAACATTGCAGGAATTGATTGAACAAAACACTACTTTAGTTATCTTTTGGGAACAGGGTGGAGATGATTCACACCCCTGGATTCATGATTTCCTAACACATAGTTGGACGACCAATTATGCTGAAGAAAATACTGAAGATATGAATTGCGATCTCTTACGCGGCGATATTGAACAAGAAGTTTACCACATGAATAACTGGTTGAGAGGCCCCTTAGGATTATCTGACCCCTTGCGCGGAGATGAAGCAAACGATGTTGATTTCCTTATTGAAAGGGCTAAAGAGTGTTGGCAACAACATGGCAAACGACCAACTTTTATCGCGGTTGACTGGTGGGAAGACGGCGACGTTGTAGCAGCGGCTAAAGCAATCAATGAACTTGAAGATTGGCAATAAGGAAAGTCATCAAAGGGGTGCAGTCATGCTCCACATTGTGGTCGGTTTATGCCAATCTCGTAATTGATCAGTCTCAAGGCGTAATTGTAGGCCTTCACCGTTTTCAATATCCATGCTCAATAACTCAAAAGGCACGTTGAGTTCGTTAACTCGAAATGTATCATCAAAAAGCACCTCTTGCCCGATTACCGAACCATCAATGGTGCGTTCAAGGATAATACGAACGTGACATTCTTGTAACGGATTCCGCAGAGTGCATGACTCACTACTTCCATCATGCTCCACAGTCACCACACCTTCGTAGGAAATAGTACCCGCTGAAGGAATGAGGTCAACAATAGTAGATTTTGCAGTGGGTGCGCAGACACACTCCATGTTATCTGACTCAACAGTAGCTTTTCTTTCCACCGTAATTTCAATGGTAGCAACTTCAATGGAATCAACCGAAGTTGATGTTGCAGTTACCGTATAATAGCCGGGTTGTGCAAAAGCATGTGATATAGTCATTCCAGTCCCAGAAGTTCCATCGCCGAAATCCCATGTCACAACATCTCCAGCGTAGTTAGTTTCAAACAAGAATTCGTGAAGTCGTTCAGTGATGGAATCTTCTTCATCATTATCACCTTCATCAATTTCAACGAGAGTATAATCGTTGATTCCGTAAACAATAGGTGCTTCAACAGAAAAGAGTTCTGCCGAAGATGAAACTAATGGATTGAAGGACATAAGCACTGCTCCAGTTGCTGCACTAAGGGTCAAAAGAAAGACAAGAGTTGCTGCGGATAGGGAGTACTTCATGCCCCTAAACTAATGGGTCTGCTTTTGAACATCTGTTTCTTTCAACACCTTGAAAGTCTTTGATAACAACTCAAATACAATGCAGCATCCATAAACAGAGGTATAAATGCCAAAGCAATGATTTACTCTTCATGCCAGCCTCATACCTCATCGTCGGCGGAAGTAGCGATATCGCTCTTATTCTTGCCAAAAGACTACTCAAAGCTCAACACAATGTCACAGTTCTTGCTAGAGATATTGATAGGTGCTCCGAAATCGAAGCATTGGGGGCAGTAATCATTCAAGGTGATGCTTTGGATCCCTTGGCAGTGTCAACGGCAGTTCAGGTCACAAAAGAGCGTGGAGATGAATCTATAGCAGGAGTTGCCCATTTGGTTGGTTCATTACTAATCCGACCCCCTCACGCAGTCAAAATTGACGCTTTCAATGAAGTGATTCACACAAACCTTTCAACCGCTTTCTTAACACTTTCAACTGCCAGTAAGGTGATGCTTCGTTCAGGAGGGGGGCGTTTAGTGTTCATCTCTAGCGTTGCAGCAAGTCTCGGCCTTGTGAATCATGAAGCAATCGCTGCCGCAAAAGGTGGAATTGAATCAATGGTTCGTTCTGCAGCAGCAACATACAGTCAACGCAACATACGCGTTAACGCTATAGCACCAGGTTTGACCGAAACTCGACTGGCAGAAGCCATCCTCAAATCCGATGCAACCAGGGAAGCGGCGGTTGGAATGATTCCATCAAAAAGAATAAACCAACCTGATGAAATTGCATCAACTGTTGAATGGTTATTGTGTGGTGCTCCAGATAATATTACTGGACAGGTGCTGCATTTGGACGGAGGAATGTCCAATCTTCGTAATTGAGATTTCGCCACTCATAATAGTGAAAACAGGGTCTAAAGATGCGGAAAATCGTTCACTAGGAATGGCTTCACAAACTATATCCGAACTACAAATTAGTTCACTAATGAGTGATTAAATAATCCATTGGAACAAACAGTAGTTTAAGTGTGAAATCATATTTCATTGGGCTAAGGTGGAAAAATTATGAGTGGACAATTAGCAAAATTTGGATTAATGGCAAGTATGTTTTCAGTAGTAGGATCTCTGTACATATACTTCATTGGCGGCAACACAGACTTGGGGATATTTGTGGGTCTTTGGGCCCCTACACTAATTCTAGCAACCAAAGAAATAGAAGAATGGATGGAAAACAAATCCTAAGTTTACTTCTAACAACAGCTCGGTTGAAAACAAACTTATCAACTGAAGTCATTGAGCAGTAACTATGCAATTGCGTGAACTTAGTAGTCATGACATTCCTTTGATTTGGGAAATCAATGAACAAGGATTGCCTGGAACGGGTAAAGTTTCACAGCAAGAAATAGTCGAATTACTCCGTATTGCTGAATTGACAATTGGGGCTTTTGACGGTGAACAATTGCTTGGATTTGTGATATGTTTTCTTCCAAGAACCGATTACGCAAGTCTCAATTATGCTTGGTTCAATCAACGCTACCAAGATTTTCTCTATGTAGACCGGATTGCAGTTTCAGAGAATCATAGAAACCGAACAATCGGTTCACTTCTCTATCAAGAAGTAATATCTTATGCTAAACAATACAATTACCCAATAGCTGCAGAAGTTAGTCTAAATCCACCAAATCCTGGCTCAATGAGATTCCATTACCGATTTGATTTTGCAGAAATCGGAGTTCTTAATCATCAAAATAAATCGGTAACAATGATGATGCGCGATTGCTGATAAATACCATACCTATTGCAAAGGCGGAGACCACGTTGCTTGACTTCTTGAGTGATCTAATAGATGCCAATACAGTGCAGTAATCTGCTTATTAGATTTCAAACATTCATCTAAACAATCTACAACTGGAGAATTCCTCCATTCTCGCTTAGCAATTGTTTTCAAGATTGGAATATGCAGAGCGGGTCCGTTTATTGGCAATGACCATTTTGTTTTCCAAGCAATTTCTCGGATTCCATTTTGTTTCATAGAGTCGATGACCTTTGACCACGATTTATCTTTACCTGTCTTTCTTTTTAGTAACCAACTCGGATTGACTGATGAATCCACTTCAAATCCGTTTTTTGCTAATATCGGCGCCATCCAAGGCGCAATATATCCTGCAGGAGCGCGAAACCATGGGCGCAAATTAGGCCCGCAGTATTGCTGCAAAATTCTATTGGATTCAATTAAGGCTTGTTCAAATCCTGTAACATCTTCAGGCCAAGCAGACCAACTGCGATGGCTCAAACCATGGTTGCCAATTGTGATTCGCTGGGGATATTGTGAGATAATTGCTTGCAACCAAGTTGTGAAAGTTGGGTTTTCAAATAAATCTGCGATGATAAAAAAAGTCACTGGATAGTCATTCGAGTTTAACCACTTTTCAAGAGCGACCATGCCTCTTTGGAAGTCACCGGATAACTCTTTTCCGACTGAAGTTTGGTGAGGTTTTTTCGAACGAGTTGGGTGACCTGAATACTTTGGCAGATGCCTAAGGTCATCAAAATCAATACTGATCCAAGTAGAGCCGGACATTTTCAATTCACCCATTTCGAGGTAAATCAATCAAATACACTTTGTGAGGAATAGTACGTCCAAATAATTCAACTCCAACAAAGTCTTCAAGGGTTTGGCCATTCCAATTCAAACAGATTTTCTCCGCGGTTGCTAGTCCTGCATCATTATGTGGGTGAACTGCAACTTCAATTCTAAAGTTTCCTCCTCTGCCTTCTAACCAAGATAATATTGAATCCACACTTCGTATTGCAATTCCTTTATTTCGAAAAGAAGGTTTTACCCAGTATCCTAAATTATAATGGGAACTAGCGAATTGTAATTCATCACCAACTCCAACCATGCCAGCAAAAGTTCCGGCGTTATCATGAATAGACCAAAAGTGTAATCGGTCTTCATCCGAGGCAGTTTCAATATCAAAAAGCATGTCTGATAATTGGTGATTGATATCCTTTCTCATATCTATCCAAGGCAAGGCTGACAATGCAGAATCAGGGTCTTCGTTAAACGCTTCAATTACGCTTGAAAGGATGGCTTTGTTGGCTGGGCGCAGATTATATTCGCCCGCGATTGACAGTTGGGGTGTCGTCGTCATACCTCGCCCTCAACTTCACAGACGGGCTAGGGCTGATGAAACATACTCATCGTTTGGATAGGTTCTTTGAGCCATTGCAAGTGTCCATTGTAGGTGTTCCTTGCGCCCCAAATAAGTCATAACAATGCCAATATGTAGCAACATGTCAAGGTTTTCTGAAAGATGAGGTCCCAAATTATCAAGAGTTTCAGCAGCATCTTTCAAATTTCCAGATTTAACTTGCTCAAGAGCGGAAACAACTTCCCTGTATACTTGTGCTGCACTCCACGCATCCTTGGCAGGCCATGGCCAAATTCGCCCATTCATTTGAGGAATAGGCGCTGGCTTTTCAGTTACTTGTTCTACAACTTCTTCTTTCTTTTCTTCTTCAACCGATAGTTCAGGAGTTGTTGCTTGAACAGATGGAGTTGATACGGTTGCGCTGACTGCAAATGGTAAGCTTGGTTTAGGTATTGCTTTTGGAATTGGAGCAGGTATTGTTTTTGGAATTGGAGCAGGTATTGCTTTTGGAATAGGAGCAGGTATTGCTTTTGGAATTGGAGCTGGCAAAGGTGCAGGAATTGGTTTGCTAGTAGGGCGAGGCTGGTGCATGGCTGAAGCGAGCCCGCCTTTACTTGGCAACATATCTGGAATATCTGGGATATCAGGCGTCATTGCTACAGAAGATTTAGGACCAACAGAACCCAATAGATCATCATCAGTTTCTGCCTTTACCATCGGAGAGTATAGATTGCCCAATCCAGAATGAACAGGTTCGGGGACATCTTGCAGTGGGTCATATTCATCCAATTCAAAATTACTAGGTGTTGCTGGAGCATCGCTAACTTGTAATCGAACCTCTTCAGGTTTGACGTAATCAATAGTTTGAGCAAGTGTTGGGCCGGCACCGCCAATGAATTCAAACGAATCATCTTCGTTAGCGGTTTCATATTGACTGATTTCAACCGCTGCATCTTCAAGTGTTAATATTGCTTCAACCGCATATTCTTCTTCATCAGGACTTTCCAAGTCAGCTGATAGTAATAGTGACATTAACTCGTTGCCACTGGTTGAAGGAGCGGCAGTTGGTTGATCTCTCGCACTCGCAGCAAAAACATAGTAGCATTGAGAGCACGATTCAGCATTCTCTTGATTGACAAATTCGCAGTATGGACAAGCATTATCGTCATCGCCGCTAGACTTGTTGCGCCTCCCGAACATACTACTCCCCAATCTTCGCCCTCTCAGTTCCCGTTTAAGACATAGGGTACGATGATTAAACAAAACATCAAAAAAGAGGCATATTATGATGAGGTATAATGCTTCGCAGTAATTATGGCGGAACGGGGGCGGGTGCGGCGGATGAACAGTTCTACACCCTCTTCAAGCGGCGCATCAAGTACAGATTCTGAGGTGCCATTGATTTGGCAAAGAGGCCAGGACCATTTTTCATTATTTAGTAAATTGATAAAACAAGAATTAGATGATGAAACAGCAATGGTGGAAGAACGCTGGAAGAAATGGACAAAGCAGCGATTAGTAGCTGCAGGATTAACTCTATTCGATTTGAATGGAAGGCCACAGGGGCGTTTTTTTGGAGATTATATAATTACATTTGAATCTAGAACTGGCGGGAGAATGCCGCAACATCGCTTTGGTAATGGAGACATTGTCCTAATCAGCAGGACTAGGCCATGGGGTGAAAAAATCCTCGAAGGAGTTGTATTGGATAGAGGTCCTACGCGGATCAGGGTCGTCGTTGCAGAAAGGCCTAGTGATTTACGTAAAGGAAATTGGCGATTGGATAGAGGGGCTAATCGCGTTGCACATGATAGAATGCATGAGGGATTGATATCATTTCATTCAATTGAAGATAGCACTGGGACTCCTTTGCGAGATTTATTACTAGGTTCAGTACATGACATTGCAACCTCTGCGCAAAGTCCCCCTGAAATCCATGGTCAGAAAAAACATGGACCTCTCGGCATATCACAACTACCACTAAACGAATCTCAAAGAAATGCAGTTGAGTCGGCAATCGGCAAAAGATTGACTTTGATTCAAGGTCCACCGGGCACTGGAAAAACACATACAGCTGTGCAACTATTACGCACTCTTGTCAAGATGGAAAGAGGCCCTATTTTAGCAACTGCAGAATCCAATGTTGCAGTAGATAATTTACTTGAAGGGTTACTTGACAATGGCGTCAATGCGATTCGTATTGGTCGTCCAGTGAAAGTAAGAGAAGCCTTGAGAGAAGCAACACTCGATGCAATTTTAAAAAATCACCCCGCTCAAGAAGAAATAGAATTTATTCGGAAAGAAAATGAAGCAGTCAAGCGTGGTCTAAGTGGTTTGAGAGGTAAAGAAAAAGGTTTAGCTCATAAGGAAGTCAATAATAATTACAAAGAAATACGCCGTCTTGAAAGAACTATGATAGATGGAGTTTTGAATAGCGCTGAAGTCATTTGTACAACAACCATTGGTTCAGGTCATAAATTATTAGGCAATAGGAAATTTCCAGTTATTTTGATGGACGAAGCGACTCAAGCCAGTGAACCCAGCGCCCTAGTCCCTATCACCAGAGGTTGTAGACAACTCATTTTAGTCGGTGACCATAAACAATTACCACCAACTGTAATCAGCAGAGAGGCGGAGCGAGGAGGTCTGGGGAGGTCGTTATTTGATAGGTTGATCAAATGTGGAATGCCCACTCATATGCTAACTACACAATACAGAATGCATCCTACGATTAGGGAATTCCCAAGTGCAAGATTCTATGACAATAAATTGGAAGATGGTTGCACACCTGCAGATAGGCCACCAGCAGCAGGATTCTTGTGGCCTGATTGGGACAAACCTGTTGCCTTTGTTCCAATCGAAGGGTTTGAAGTGGAAGATGAGGAAGGAAAGAGCAAATCAAATATCGATGAGGCTGCTAAAGTCGTATCAATCGTTGATGATCTGTTGGCGGCTGGAGATATTACTACGAAAGATATTGGTGTAATCTCACCATATAATGGTCAAGTTAGACTTCTTACGGACTTGTTTTATCAAGCTGGGGGATTTGAAGATGGTGAGCCATACCATGGGCTTGAAATTAAAAGTGTAGATGGTTACCAAGGCCGTGAAAAAGAGATTATTATATTCAGTGCAGTTCGCGCTAATGAAACCGGTGAAATTGGCTTTTTAAGTGACAAAAGGCGTCTTAATGTAGCGATTACAAGAGCGAGGAGAGGTTTGATTGTGTTGGGTAATCCTACCACTTTGCGCCACGATAGAACATGGCGTTCATATCTCGATTGGGCCGAAGAGCACAATCTATTCGCATGGCATATCACCCATAATTGACATGCTATTTTGTGCGTAGACTTGACAAAGGATACACAATGGCGAGGGGTATGGCCGAAGAAGCAGTTACCATCCATCAAGGGCATGGGACTTTGGCTCAGACCATTATGGCAAATGCGCCAGATGGAATGTTAATCGCTCCTGCTTGGAAGCGAGCGGTTGCATATGTATTTGACATCATTTTAATTTCTCTTGTTTTAGAAGTGGTGAGCGGTTTTAACTTTCTTCAGGGAATTTCTTCAATTTCTTTGATACTGGAAGGTGGCAAATCAGCCGCCTTCTATTTCGTGAATTGGTTTCTCTTCATTTCAGCCAATTATCTGTATTTTAAATATACAGGGAAAACGATGGGACGTTCTCTAGCTCAAAGAAGTCTGAGAATAGCAATTGTTCACGATAATGGTTCGGCACTTGACGATCATCACTGGGGTCCGAGAGCCTTTTCAAAACTAATCTACATCATTCCATTCGTTGGAGCATTATGGTTTGGATTTAGAGATATAATGAGGGCCCAATCTAAGACCGCAGAATATAGGACTTCAATCGATATAAAGAACCATACAGTTGCCGCTGTTGATTGGTCTTTACCATCTGACACACGTCTGAAACTTCATTGAATGAGCAAACTAATTCGGCAAGCCCTTGAAGTACTGCCTACTTTAGTGGTCTTCAAGGTGAGAGATATGAGTGACCAACATAGCCAGCGAGCCGCTTCTCTAGAAGCGAGACTTACCGATGTGAAAATGGAAATAGATGATGATGATGAAGATGTTATTTTGGTAATGGTCAATTTAACAAATGAAGCAGCAATTCCGATGGGTGGATTGGACATCAAAATTACAACTAGTGATGGTCAAAAAGTATCTCCAAAAGAAGGAATCACTTCACTAGGACCTGGAGTTTCACGCTCGTTTACATTTGAATTCCCGCTTGATAATGGACAATGGTCGTTCAAAACATCCGGTGATGGGAAAAATATTTCTCTCGGACCATACGAAGCAGATTTCACTTACCATGAACAAGCAGGGCGTAGATTAAACAATGCCATTGGAAGTAATTTATTCACTGGAGCATTTACAGAGCATCTAAGTGATTTCGGAAATACTGAAGAGAAAGAAATCATTGATTCCAGTTCGGTTGTACTCACTACCTATCACGGTGAAAACGCAGAAGGTGGAGCGACTAAAATCAATGTCGGCGCAGCAGATATTGAATCCGAGGAAGAAGACGCCCCTCGCACCCCTCCATGGCAAAAATCGGACACAGTAGAACCTGTTTCCGATTCACTTTCCACGCCCCTCTACCAACCTGCAAATGAAGTAAGGACGCCTTCTTGGGAAAATAATGAAGTGACTACAACTGTGGCTGATAGCGCTCCAGTTGACTTGTTATCAGTTGCGGCAGCCACTGTTACAACTGAGCCAGAGGCCGAACCTAGTCCAGTTTCATCCGCTCCAACAGGGCCACCAGCAGTTCCTTCAAAACCAGCTCCCGCTCATTCTTCAGCGCCTGCACCACCCTCCGGACCACCGGCGGGTCCACCTAGCGCTCCTCCATCCGGTCCACCAGCAGGACCACCAGCAGGACCACCATCGGGTCCACCATCAGGACCACCAGCGGGTCCACCTAGCGCTCCACCATCCGGTCCACCAGCAGGACCACCATCGAGTCCACCTAGCGCCCCTCCATCCGGTCCACCAGCAGGACCACCATCGGGTCCACCTAGTTCCCCACCTTCTAGACCTAGTGATTTGTGAGGTGAATAAATGAGCGACGGATATGTTATGGAATTATGCGGCAATAAGGCTGCATACCAGATCGTACCTGAAGGAATCAAATCTATCGATCTGGAGAAGGTCGGTGCAGCAATTGAATCCTGTGGATATCAAGTTGGAATTCGCAATCGCTTATGTTGGACTTTTTCTGGGCCATGCGAATTAACATTATACCCTAGTGGAAAACTATTGGTAAAAACTGAAGATAAGGGTGTAGCTGCAGAAGTTGCACAACAGCACGTTGAAGAATGGGCTCACGTATAATGCTGGAGGCGAGGAATTTGATTCCATCTTCTATTATTGAGATACTTAACGCTGGAGGAGTTGTTGCATATCCAACTTCTACTCAACCAGGACTAGCATCGCTGCCAACCCAACAAGGTTTGGATGCACTTTTTGCATTGAAACAAAGACCAGAACATATGCCTGTTAGTTTGGGAGTTGCTTCTATTGAACAGGCAAAACAATTTGTTGAATTCCCAGAATTAGCAGAAAAACTTCTCTCTGCTTTTGTTCAAGGCTCTATTACAGTAATATTGCCGGCGCTACAAAAATTTGATCAAAGGATAGGCGGTGAAAATATTGCGATACGAATATTGGCCCACCCTGTGGCAAGAAAACTCGTAAAAAGTGTTGGTGCAATCACCGCTACAAGCGCAAATCAAAGCGGAGAATTACCAGAAAAAGATAGTGAAAGTGCTGGACTGAGGCTTGGATTGCAAGAACAAGCAATTCTTTCTGGAATATGTGGAGGGGGTGTACCTAGCACCATCATTCAGTTTAGTAGAGATGAAAGTCAAAGTAATGAGTTTTCGGTAACTATTATGAGAGAGGGGGTAATACCTCGCGAAGACGTGATGTTATGGTTGACGAAAGTGAATTGAAATATTGGCGCGATGCTGGCCATGTCGCACGTCGAACATTGGAAGCAATGAAACTAGAACTTGAGCCTGGAAAAACCTTTCATGAGATAATTGAAAGTGCTGAACGGTTTATTCATCGCCATGGTGGAAAGCCCGCTTTCCCCGGAACAATTGCTACCAATGACTTAGCCGCTCATTTCACTACAAATCACTTAATTGACGGAGTTGAGGATTGGCAAGGTAGCATGATTCTCGAAAAAGGAGATCTTGTAAAAATCGATTATGGAGTTCATATCAAAGGACATATTGGCGACAATGCATTATCCTTTGAAATAGGTAATGGCAATAATCATACCGAACAAATCAAAGCTGCAAAAGAGGCACGAGATGCTGCAATTGAAGTAATGCACCCAGGAACTCCTTGGTGGAAAGTCGGAGCAGCTGCTGCACAACCTTCACTCGATGCTGGTTTCCAACCAATACGCAATTTATGCGGACATCAATTGAAACCATGGGAATTACATGCTGGTGTTTCAATTCCATCATATGCTTGTGGCCCCGATAATAGGGGATTCAAAGGAGAGGTTGAAGCTGGTTCCGTATATGCAGTTGAACCCTTCAATACCACTGGTAAAACAGGAATGATAGAGAATATTGGAGGGCGAGAGTCCTCAAATATATACAGAGTAACAGGTAATACTACTTCTAAGAAGGCAAGAGCAAAGGGGCAATTAAAACCTCTAGGGGCGCAAATGGCGCGTAACCTGGAAGAGCGGTATGGAACATTACCATTCGCAGAACGTTGGGCCTACCCAATGTTAGGAAAACCATTCCCCGATGCAGATGAAGAAAGCCTTCAGAGTAAGTGGAATGCGTTGGTCAAGAAATTGATCTCGATACGATTTATAGAAACATACCACGCCCTAAGATGTATTGACGGGGGAACAATCGCTCAGTTTGAACACACAGTACATATTACTGATGGCGGCCCAGAAATACTCACTGTAGAGTAGCACTCTAATTCCTTAATAGGGGAAGATTACCTAAACTTGATGGCCATGGGCTTGATAATGGCGACTATGGCATATCTGGCTAAAATCACCTTGACGGTTGCAATTATTGTATTGATTACTGAAACCTCAAACCGTAGTTTATTCCTTGCCTCTCTTTTTGCAAGTATTCCAATCGTATCAATTCTAGCAATTCTTTGGATGCACAACGACGGCAAGTCTGGTGAAGATATCGCTATTTTTGCTGATGGAGTGCTTTTATTGATTATTCCATCACTGATTTGCTTCTTCCTAATATCCTATCTTTTACGAAACGGGTGGGACTTTTATCCAAGCCTTGGCATTGGAATCTTAGCCACAGTCATCGCTTATTTGGTTTTCATCAGAGTCATTGAACGGATGGGTTGGATCGCTACGCAAACTTCCTAAAAATAACATACACCGGTCAATAGGATGTATTAGATTTACTCAAACAACCATCTTTTGTATGTTTATCGCTTAAAAACGAATATAAACTGTGATGTTGTGGGGATTCATGAACAGGGCTGTTGAAGTTCTCGTTGAGTGCATCCCATCCCCTCCGCGTTTTAAATTCTCACCCTGTTCACTTCTAATTCAACAACTGCCTATAGGCTATATTTTTACTAATAAATACAATTCACAAATTTGATATTTTTTCGATCCTATTCTTTAATCGGCTAGATTTGTTAATTATTTTATATACTCTTTAATGAAAATGAGCCAAATTTCTTTACAAATAGAATGCTCTAATTAGAATGGCGCGGCAAAACCTAAAAAATAACATTTTGTAAAAACCCCCAAAACAGCATGATATGGCGTTTTCCTAGAATTAAGACTGCGGCGCGACTATATATGATGATAAAGGTGGAAAGGATACTCCCGGCAACGGGTACGGAGGACAAAAATATGCAAAATGAAAACCGAAATGATGAAGCTGTAAGCCCGGTCATTGCTACCATTCTAATGGTCGCAATCACTGTGGTACTCGCTGGTGTACTGTATGTCTGGGCTGCAAGCCTAGCAGAAGGTAACACTGATGGAAACCTAGCACTATACGCCTTTGGTGGCGAAGATGCAACAGGATCTGTAAGCGACGGAATGAACGACGATTTAGTTCGTATTACAATGAGCCAAGGTGGCGACTTGAACTGGGCATCTATCTCAGTCAAGATCTCTGTCGACAACGGCGCACCTGTAACCTGCTCTAACGGAGACGCAAGCGGAAACTGCGACCTAGTAGAGTTCGGAAACACTGGAGACCAAGTTTGGTCTGTCGGTGACGGTGTAACAATCGTTGAAAGCGGAATGGATCTATGCACAGAAGGAACATGTGTCATCAAGGTAACCATCACAGATACTCGTGAAGGAAAGACCCTAGATGAGACTACTGCAGTTGCAGAGTGAAGTCAGTTACTGACTAAACATCAATTCAAGTAAACGAATTTCTGCGGAAATTCGTAATTCGCCCCTCCTATGGCTGCGGCCATAGGGGGGGCTCTTTTATTTTTTAATTCAAATCATTAGAATCAGCGAGAGCAATTCGCGTATCTATGTGTTGCTCCCACATGTGAAGTGATTGCCCTCTTGATGATTTGGCCAGAGATAATAGCAATACCTCGCTGCCTGAATAAACAGTATCAAATGGTGAGAGGTAAGGTATTTTTAGGCCAAAGCGCCCATTCATCCAAGCTAGTATACTAATCAATTCTAAAACTGTAAAGACGTTGTGTATAGTCGATAATGATCCAGTTGGGTATCCTGCAATGGCAATAGTAATCCAACGAGTCGCTGCTGCAATTACAAAACCACCATACAATAACGGAGAGATGACGTGGAAATATGCTTCTCTTCTGAGAATTGTTGAAAACACTCCTAATCTTTTATCAAAAAATCTAGAGCGCTTGCTGATGAGAAGTCTTTGCAATCCTTGGCCCCTACGTATTTTCTGACGCCTTTGCCCCTTTAGGGTCGGGGGGGCCATATCCTCAAACCAAACATTTTCATCAACAATACTGCGTAATCCTTGAAGACGAACAGCAGTAGCGATTTGCGCATCATCAGCATTCGCTCTAGCATTCAAGTCTGATGAAGATACAAGTTCAGTACGCCAAATCATACAAGATCCTTCTAAAAACGGAGTACTATCTGCTTTTGATTCCGCCACCCGTAATGCATCGAACGTTTTCCGATGTGTTGTTTCTTCACTTCTAGAACCGATTCTTCTTGGTAGCGCACCAACAGCACCAATGGTCCTATCACTAAACCATCCAAGCAATCTACTGATGGCTTTAGGGGCTAAAGTTGCATCTGCATCGGTCATGCAAATATATTCAAATTTCTTTTCTGCTTGGATTTGATCAATCGCAGTTGCTACGGCAGTAGTTTTCCCCAACCTTACCGGCATCTCAATCAATTGAAATGAAGCAAATGCATTTGCATTATTATTTATCCATTGATTGCAGAGAGTTACAGTATTATCAGTGGAATTAGAATCGATTATGACCAGATGATATGGCCCTCCAAGTTGTTTGGAAAGATTGCCCAACTTCTTTTCAATAATCAAAGATTCATTCCAAACTGGGAGCAATATAACACATTTATCCAGTTCCTTGTTTGGTTCTTCAGGATATTCAAGTTTGATTTTATTCCAATTTCTCATCGCTAACCAATGTTGGGCAAAAGGCACTGTTGCAGCGAGCCATAGGCTTGCTTCAATCAACATTGGAGCTAGCACCATGCTTACCTTGAAATGCGATTGTGCTTTGAGTCCTTGCCTAAAAACATAACAAAAAACATCAAAACTCCTTACATCTTTAGATTGCAAGACAGATTGCCTCACATTATGAGACGGGTACTACATATTGGCCCGTGCCAATCAAATGGAGGTATGAAAAATGTCATGCTATCGTTGGCAAATACTCCCCCAATCGGTTATGAGACATCATTGCTATCTACTCACAAGCCTGGTTCTACAATTGGTAAATGGAAGGCTTACAGAAAAGCGATGAAGGATTTATCGCTAATTATTTCTAATCCCGATAGCAAGCCAGATGTGATTCACATCCATACTGCAGCCGACTGGTCTTGGTATCGGAAAAAGCGCTTTGTCGTCAAAGCGAGGCAGGCTAATATTGCAACAGTAATCCATATCCACAGTGGTAAATTCAACACCTGGCTCGACCCCAGTGGTAGAAATTCACCAACAGCAAATAGGGCAAAAAAAATGAAAACATTTCTCTCCCAACAAAAGGTGCAAACCGTTGTATTGAGTGATGAGTGGAAAGCAATACTGGAACCGATGATCGGTGAAGTCAAGGTAATTTCTAATCCAGTCAATCCAATACTAGCAGTGGACTCTTCAATAGAACGGATTGAAGGAAAACTGTTGCTACTCGGGAGAAATGACCCAGTTAAAGGCCACGCTTTTGCAATTGAGGTTGCAACAATGGCTAGAAAAGCAAATCCAAAAATCACTCTTTCCTTGAGTGGAATAGAAAATAATGAGAAGGATTGGGTCGATGCCATGGGGTGGATTAGTGAAGCTCAAAAGATAGAAAACTTACAAAACTCAAGAATTCTTTTAGTTCCAAGTAAATGGGAAGGCCAACCTCTGGTTATTCTAGAGGCAATGGCCTGTGGATTAACTGTTATCGCTAATGAGGAACTTAACCAATTACCAGATAATATCGGTAAAGCCTCACTGCAAAATAAGCAACAATGGGTAGACCTCATCTTAGAAACATTACAATCCAGTACTGCTAATGTGGATTATTCACAACAATTAGTTGAATACGAAATAGAAAATGTTCAACAAAAATGGTTGCAAATATATGAGCAACTTATTGAGAAACAGATTTGAGAATATTTTCAAGGGCATCTATGGAATGACTCCAAGACATATTTTCTTCAGCATAATCTCTCGCCTGAGTTTGTAAAGTTTCTAGTTTTGAATTATTATTTGCTAGTATTTTCAACCACTTTATGCCCTCTTCAAGAAATTGTTCTTGACTAACCAACTTCATCCATTCAACTTCGCCACCCTCTAAGCGATGGCCGCTGTGATCTATTCCAAGGATTGCTAAACCTGATGCAGCATATTCGCTTCGTTTCAAGGGACTTGCTAATGTCCAAACTTCTGACTCGGGCATTGGTAGTAATCCTATGTGGCATTGCGAGATGATTTGAGCCAAAGCATCTTGCGCTAATGAGCGATGGATTTCCAAATTATCATACTGTTGTGCCATAACTTCCAAACTATCAAACGCATCACCGTCGCCAATCATTTTCAAACACAAATCGATTTCAATCTCTTTTGCCTTTTGTAGAAACTTCGGTAATGCCAAAACTCCACGGTTTCGGTCAAGTTTTCCATGATAAAGAAGAGTCAATTTTGCAAAGCGTTTACTGGGTTTGAACCTATCCAAATTCACTCCAGCTGGTAATACGGTAATAGATGAAAGCAAAACGTTCGTTTTTTTATGAACAAAGTTACGATGTTCTTCCGAAACAACACATCCATGGCCCGAAGAATTGTTATGCACATATTTCCAACTTCTTTTCCACGAGGGCCATTGTAACAATGAAAGAATTCCTTTATCAGCAGGAGGGCTTCTATCAATTAGTATCCATTTTATTTCTCTTTTTTGTAATATTGGAACAAGAGAATTAGCAATTCTCCAATCGAGTAAAGCAACCGAATCTGAACTGATTTCATTTTCTAATAACCATGAACTCATTTTTTTGGCGAGCGTCCGCGATTGAAGACCTCGTGGAGCTTTTGCAGGTAAGGATTGGTGTTTCCAAGGGTGTTCTGCATGGCTATCAGGCGAGTCAGCATTGATGAAAGTCACCGGATATCCGCGTTGATTTAAACCAGTTGCAAGTGCAATTTGAGTTGTAGAACATAGGTCGTTCAAGGAACGTCCAGTGAACCAGTAGATTTGCATATATTATACACCTCATTTAAGACTCAACCGTTCTTGTATTAATCCTTCAATACCTTCCTCAAAATCAATTATAGGATTCCAATCAAGCGTACTTCGAATTCGTTCAATATTCGCCATAGAGTGGCGAATATCTCCTGCTCGTTCTGCCCCATGTGTAGGGGTGATGTGAATATAACCTGGTAAGGCCGAACTTAGAGATTTATTGATCGCCCCAACAAGTTCAAGCAGTGTGATCTTGGTTTGAGTCGCTACATTGTAGACATGAAACTGTTCTGCCTTCCAATCGCCCTCAATCAATGAATATATTGCCCCACACACGTCATGAACATGAACAAAATCACGCGTCTGTAAGCCATCACCGTTGAGTTGAGGAATAATTCCTTGAGCCATCATATCTGCAAACTTTGGGATTATCGCAGCATATGCGCCATCAGTTCTTTGCCCCAAACCATAGACATTGAAAAAGCGCAATGCTGTTGCTTGTAGCCCCTTTTTTCTAGCATCATAAATTTGTGTCTCGTTTTCCCATTTTGATTGTGCATAGGGAGAGAGTACCTGTCCAGCATCTTCTTCTTTCAAGGGTAAACTATCAGCCTCCCCATAAACTGCAGCACTTGAAGCCATTACCAATCGCTTAACACCGTGTTTGAGACATGCTGCGATAACCTTCGATGTACCATCAACATTGATACTCATTGTTTCTTCTGGGTTTAAAACAGAAAGTGGAACGGATGCTTGAGCTGCTAGATGAACTACCGCATCGCAATCTTCCATAGCCTTGTCAAGTAAGGATTCATCACGGATATCTCCAATATGAACATCCATACCCATTTTTCTCAAAACTTCTGCACTACTTTTTAACCCCGTAGAAAGGTTATCTAAAATCCTAACTTTCCATCCGTTGTTCATGGATTTTTGAGCGAAAGCCGCTCCAATAAATCCAGCCCCGCCCGTGATGAGAAGAGATGGCATGTGTCTGCTAATGGCTCATGATACTCTAGGCTTCGGGTATTAATGCAACATAATCCTCTCAGATAGAACACATCTTTGCTTGAATGAGCCACTGGGTTGAAAAAGTGGAGCCTACGCATTGTAGGCATGGGTTCGCCACCTGAGTTTACCGAACTTGCGCTTAAGAGCAGGGATGACGAGGCCTCTGAGGAATACCTTCTTCAAATACGGAGGGAAAAAGCTTCCAGGGAAATTGATAGAATTAGAAATTCATTTTCATTTAGAATCGGGACAATTATTGCAAATTGTCTAAAAATACCGATTCTAATCCCAATTATGCCTTTTTGGATTTTTGGATTCATCTTCAAATACGGATTTGAACGCTTAGGATTAATTTCTTCTCATCAAATCTCGAGTGAAAGAGAAATTGTAAATCCGAAGCGTTGTGTTGTATTATTTCCAACAAATGGTGTTGGTTTAGGTCATTTCACTAGATTATTTGCTGTTGCAAAACGAATAAGAAAACAAGATCCTGATGTAGAGATCGTATTTGTTACTACAATGTCGGCTCTTCACTTGGTTGAAAATGAGGGCTATCCAGCATATCATTTACCTGGGTCATATATGTTCAATGACATGACA
This sequence comes from Candidatus Poseidoniaceae archaeon, assembly GCA_028353405.1. Classification (GTDB taxonomy): domain Archaea; phylum Thermoplasmatota; class Poseidoniia; order Poseidoniales; family Poseidoniaceae; genus MGIIa-L1. The sequence goes on from JAOMOG010000011.1 coordinate 29,251, forward strand.
TCGGGGGAATGGAATGCCATCACTGAAGAAATACTTGCTACTGTTTTTGAAATTCACAGACCAAGTGTTTTTGTTTTCGATGGAGCATTTCCTTACAGGGGAATGCTGAATGCGATTAAAAACCGAAAGGGTTTGACCAATATTTGGTTACGCAGAGGCACCTTTAAGAAAGGTGCAACAAAAATTCCTGTTGACAGTATCGAGCATTTTGATCTAGTAATTAGGCCAGGAGATAGTTCCTCGACACAAGAAGAAGAAATCACATTCTCAACACCATTAAAATTAGTAGAACCGATATTATTTGCAGATAAAGAAGAATTGTATTCTAAGGAATATGTTCGAACAAGATTAGGAATCCCACAAGATAGTTTAGTTGCATATGTGCAACTTGGTGCTGGCAAAATAAATGATATTGAAAGCGACCTTAAAAGAGTTATTCGGCTGCTAAATGAACACGAAAATTTGCAGATTGTAGTGGGAGAGTCTTTGATCGGAGATAGAATGGAATTAGTAGGAGAAAGAGTTAGAATCATTCGAGATTACCCTAACTCACTTTCTTTCAATGGTTTTGATTTCGCGATTATGGCAGGTGGTTACAACTCTTATCACGAGGCCATTGAATTCGCATTACCGACTGTATTTATTCCAAATACTAAAACTGGCATGGATGATCAAGTGGCCCGTGTACGGAAAGGAGAATCTAAGGGGTTATGTCTAATTTTAGAAGAAACTGGTGATGCCTCTATGAGGAAATCGATTGCTAAAGTAGTTCAATCTGATGTGCGCCATTCAATTGTTGAATCTTGTGAAGCCTTACATCAGAAAAATGGGGCTGTCCAAGTAGGTAAATTGATAGTTAGTATGTTATAAGACTCTCATCCAATAAGTAATTATGAAGTTTATTCTTTCTTCAAGACTTTTTGTGATTTCAAAACATTTCCTCAGGCGCAGGGAATTTACGGGGATTATTTCCATCACATGAAATATAATAATTCCCGCTGAAATTTTCTGATTCGTGCCACTTAGTATATGCTTGCCGATATTCTAATCTCACACCAGATAGGCCCGACCACCCTATTGCAAATTTGCCTCCTTGAGAAAGAGAATCTGAACGTACACTCGCAATCATATACGGCTCTTGAAGGTACACGACTCGTTCCTCACCAAATACAGCAAGGAGGCGATATTCATACTCTGAATCAGCTGAAACCCTCACATTATCAAAATAACCAAGAGTAGAGATTACTTGTTCACGACGCATGACAAGAGAAATACAAGCCTGTCTCACTGCACCGATGCCTCGGAAAAGGATGTTGCCGTTTTCATCGACTCTGAAATAGTTAGAGAATACTGCAAGGATTTTCTCATCATTCTGAAGAGTATTTATGCTATCTTCTATTTTGCAAGGGTGGAGCCAATCATCAGAGTCATGAAATGCCACAAACTCCCCTTTGGCGATAGTCATCCCTCTGTTCTTTGCAAGATAGGTTCCACCGTTTTCTTCCATAGAAACTACGCGAATTCGGTCATCAAGTGATTCTTTTTCACGAAGATATTGCATTACATTGTCTGGGCTACAATCATCTACGATAATTAATTCAATGTTCCAATAGGTCTGCTTAAGAACTGAATTAATCGCCGCATCCAATAACTCGTTTTCCATATAAACAGTCATTATTATGCTGACTAATGGTCCATCAATTGAATGGATTGCAGTACTTCTCAAGGATCCTACATCTATTCTTTTTCGCGAATCTATTGATTCAAAACATTCGCGTCCTTTGTTTTGCTCCTTGAATGCTTTACTTACGCTATCAAAGTGACCGATACCATCATGAGCATATGAGCAAATTTGACTCTGTACTAAGTGATATTCGGAAACATTTCCAAACAACTCTTTATGCCTTTGTAGCAAGGTTTTAGCATCCTTAATTTCACCCTGCCGCCCTAGAGCAAGAGCAAGTTGAGATACAGGTATATGCCCATTATTTTCAAAGTGGAATTGGTCTAAATTTTTTTCAAGTAATAATTTACAAATAGTAATTATTTTTTCATCGTTCTGGAAATGATTGTATGCAATATTTATGCAATAAATTCCCGCTTCTCGAACGAAGCGTGTGACATCTTTTGTGATAATTGAAAATAATATTGGATAGGCTTCATCATATCGTTGTGAACGATAGTATGAACGTGCGACACCCATGTTTGCTCTTTCATATTGTGGATTTACCAATAGTATTTTTTGCCAATGGTCTATTGCAGATGAGTAATCTCCCTGGGCTTCAAAAAGTGTTGCTTCTTCAGCTAATGCCCCTATATTCTCGGCATCAAGTTTCAAAGCCTTTCTGATAAATTCTTTCGACTTAACATAATGCCCCTTTCTACGATAATGATTGGCGAGTGAAATAATCGTTGATGGTTCATTTGGCCGAAGAGAAATAGCATAATTCATTACTTGTTCTCCTTGCTTATCATCTCCTAATGCTAATAGAAGCGTTGCGTATTGGTGGACATAATGAAAACGATCCGGCCTTTGGCGTAGTAATTCATGATACAGGGGGAGCATCTCTTCATAGTTCTTCAACTTGTGATGATTACGGGCCAATCTGTATGTAGCAAGTATTGACAAAGGATTTAGCGAATGTGCGAGTAGAAGACGTTCATGTGCAGTATTATATTTCCCCAAATCAAAAAGACGGATTCCCGAATATAATAATGCTTTAAAGTTAGAAGGAGATTTTATTAGGACCTCCTCTAATTTTGACAATGAAAGAGTGGACAAGTTTGCATCGTCAATAATCATGTCCTTGTCAACATTTGCTTTCAGTATGCTTGGATTTTGGCCAAGAATTTCTAAGGTTAACGATTGTAACGGTTCGCTAACCACAATATTCCCCTGCCGCCCGAAAGCCGACAGCGCCCAAGTCCAGTTGGAAACTCCAGCGTTGAATATTTTCCCTCCGAGTATTTTTTGTGATGTTTGGGCAACAGTATATCTTAGGAATTTGTGCCTCCCCTTGCCAGAAATAATGATTTCTCTATCATCAGTAACTCTATCCCACGATGAACCAACAATACCTTTAATTTTTTTATGGTCAATATTTTCTTTTCCAATAAATTGCATATTGCCCCATGGCGAACGGGGTTTTGAGCCCGATGGCCTTGAACCTGTTAATGGATTTACAAGACGTTCTTGAGCATCATCGCCATGAAAGAAAATTTTACCTGAAACTGGGTTGAATTGGATGAGGTGTTGCCCAGCTTCTGCTCCTAAATGTGCGTATACATTACCTTCCTTACTACAAAAGTCATTGACTGAATCATCAAAGGTGTGAGTCCAATATCTCATAGGCCCGACGGTAACAAGATTGGTTATTAGTTCAGGGATTTTCCCTTCCGCTTCAATATCAAGATCAGTGATATATGTCACTGGGATCTCGTGTCTTTCTAAAAACCGAACAAGAGGATATGCCCAACGTAAGAAGTCCCCGCCCCTGGCATTATACATCGGACGGTTGATAGAAATGGCTGGAGTGCCAATCGCATGGTACAATTCTTTCTTGCGCTTAGGTTTACCATTAATCACTTGAGTGGCGCTAGCTCCACCCCACCAGTTCCTTGATTGAATATTTAGAGGGGAGAAGCAGATGGAAAGGCCTTCTGCTTCGCTGGGGCTTGTAAGCCAAAATGGAACTAAAATAGAACCCCCGTGGATAGACTCAACCCTTGCCACATACATTCCATCGCACCAATCATTTGGTACTATTTTTGAAAATATGACTGGCCATTTTGGGCCTTGTTCAATTAAGGAGTCATTAGGTAAATCAGCATCATTCCAAGTTTCACCATAATTGATTGTCAATTCTTTTGAATCAAACACTGAGCGTGCACCGGTACCATGATACCACCCTAATCTGAATATCCTAACAGTACATTGACTACCTTCTAAATTAGATGAAATGCCTCTAAAAATAATCTCTTGTCCTTTGTGAACCCCCCCTCCTTCAACAAAAACTTGTATTTCATTATTAATTTCTAACCCTTTTGGAATGGTCCAATCAATAGACCCACGTAGTTTGTTTTCAAGGATGCTGTCAAACTTCACGTTTTCACCTCAAAATCAATTCATTGTACATTTTAATCGTTTCTTCGGGATCGCCAGACTGGACAATCTTGCCATTTTCCATTAGTACCAATCGATGGCAGACTTTCTTTAGATAATTCAGATTGTGTGAAACAATTACTACTGTAGAAGCATCATCGACCATTTCCTTTATTCGGTGGCGGCTTCTTTCTTTGAAAGAGGCATCCCCCACAGCCAACACTTCATCGATTAGAAGAATCTCTGGCTTTACAGCACTTGCCACAGAAAGGCCTAATCTAGCTTGCATACCGCTTGAATAAGTCTTAAGCGGTTGGTCGATAAAGTCTTCAAGTTCAGCGAATGAAACGATTGAATCCATCATAGCAGTCATTTTTTCTCTTGAATGTCCAAGAATGCTCCCGTATAAATGTACATTTTCCCGACCGGATAAATTCCCGTTAAATCCAATTTTAACATTAGAAAGTAAATTGACAGTTGCCGAAGACATTGCTATTCCTCTATCTGGTTGATAAATTCCAGACATTATACGAAGAAGGGTACTCTTTCCTGACCCATTTCTACCTATTATGCCCACAACCTCTCCCTTAGAAATCGAAAGATTAACATTTTTTAGCGCCTCAAAAGGAAGAATTCTAGCATCCTGCCCCATTCTCCTTTTCAACCATCTGAAAAGTGAACCAATTCCAATCCGATGCCTTGGGAAAGACAAATCAACATTTTTGATTAGTAATGATAAATCACTCATAAGCGCTTCACCACCTTCGATTCAGTTTTCTTAAAAACTGTTAAACCTATGTAAACCGATAGTATAGAAAATAATACAGACCAAATTATTGCCCAGTTAGGGACTACGAGAGAAGTGCCATCAAAAGCACATCGCATCAATTCAAGTGGCACTACCATTGGGTTAAGAATGTAAAGATAATCTAAATAATAGGATTTAGGACCTGCCTTTTCAATCGCCAAACTAACTTGCCACATTACGGGGGAAACGAAGAATCCAGCCCTGGTGACAAATCTTGTAAGATGAGCTATATCGCCATGATGTACATTTGAAACTGCGAATAACCAACCAACTCCGAGAACCTGTAATGTCACTAGCATTAATGCGATTGGAGCAAACAATAACTGCCAAGTCGGCTGGATTCCAAGTTTTATCATAAATGGAATTGCGACAACAAGGCTCATCGCCGTGACTACTAATTGTGCCATGACTTTAGAAACTGCGAATAATTCACGCGGAAAATAAATTTGCTTAATCATATTTTTATTTCCAGTCAAACTGTTGACCGATGCATTCAACCCCTTGGAAAAGTATTGCCAAGTTATTACTCCAAGAATAATCCACAGTGGCAATCTCGAGTCGGTGGTATCCCTAAGTATCGTGAACAGGAAATAATATACTGCAGAAAGCAATAATGGTTCTAACACAGTCCAAAAGTATCCAACGATGGAATTCCTATATCGTTGAGAAATATCCCTACTGGTGAAATTGCGAATTAATCCTTTATGTATCCAAAAATTTGACAGGGCTTCCGGAAATGCAGTAATCGTTTTAGAAACAGGGTTTACAATTGTAAGGCCGCGTAAATCCTCATCGGCGGTACCCTTCATGTCGCGGGGTTTGTATTCCGGTTTTCAAACTGTTTGGTCAATCAATGCCCGATATAAAGATTTAACAATAGATTGATTACGAACATCGTATTACCGAAGCCATAATACAGACTGTTAGAGAATTTTGTATTCTAGTCAAACGAATCCACCCAACGCCACTATATCTTATTGACCAATCGCACTTGTTATGAAACATTTCAACATCACCATCAGTGAAAATAAAAATCACCCGGATAATAATCAAATAATTAGGACGGGAATCTCTTTCAGGATCTAATAATTAATTCAAGGTGAGGAAAAGATGAAATTACTCAGAAAATTATTTCCTAGAAAGGATGTTATCACTGCTTCCATGGCGGCTGTACCATGGAGAGAGGACATATTAGAGCAAGTTGTAGAATCCTTATTACCCCAAGTAGATCGATTAAACATTTATCTTAATGAATGGAATCAAATCCCTGAATTTTTAAATCATTCAAAAATAAATGCTGTAATGTCCCAAAAAGAAATCGGTGATTTAGGGGCTAGAGGTAAATTCTACTGGTGTCAAAATATCCGCGGATACCATTTGACAGTTGATGATGACATTTTGTATCCCCCTGACTATGTAGAACAGATTCTATTTAACCTCGGCAGATATCCCAATGCAGTGGTTTCGTACCATGGGTCAATCTTAAATTATCCAGTATTCAAGAAGAGAAATAACAAACTTACTCATTTCGTAAGAGACTCTCCAAAAGATATGAAAGTAACTTTGATTGGAACGGGAGTATTGGCGTATGATGCGAATAAATTGGCTATATCTTTTTCTAAATTTAAATCTAATAATTGGGCTGATGGGTGGTTTTCTCTTCAAGTAAGAAATGCGAATTTTCGATGTATCACCATTCGTCATAAGAAGGATTGGTTGAAACCCCTACCTACCGAAGGCCCAGATATTTGGTCAATGAATCGGGAGGAATCAAGAGATCAACAAATAAATCAATGGATAAATGAATACAAATTATGGGATGAAATGACTTTATTTTCTGAGCGTATACGAGATAGGAGTCTTAGATGGTGGGTTCACCGAGACGAAGTTCAAAACAAAAACGTCGGTGGAAAGATTAGTGGGCAAGATTTTGCAAAGTCACTAGGAATACGAGTTCCTGCAATTTACAACGTAGTTTCATCACCCGAAGAAATTCCTACTTTTGAGAAACTAGGAGAATCTTTTGTGATTAAACCTGCAAGGGGGTATTCAGCAACCAACGTATTCTTGATGAATAATGGCGTGAATTTATTCGATGGAAAAACCTGGAACAGACAAGAAGTTATTGATGAATTTAGCATTTCAAAACAATCACAATCGGATTCCAATAAAAAAATAATTATTGAAGAACTACTGATTCCATGGGACGGGGAGAAAAGAATACCATATGATTACAAATTCTATATGTTCGGCGAAAAAATCGCATATTGCCAAATTATCGATAGGAGAAGTAGCGCCAACACAAAACTCAACAAGACTTGGTACGTTGATTCGGAATTTAATATAATCAATAAACAAATAATGGTAGAATATTGGCTGGATGATAAGCAGCCTGCAATCATGAAGCCGGATTGTTGGAATGATTTAGTTTCTACTGCCAAGGTACTGGGGGCGGCTGTAAATCGTTTCACTAGAGTTGACCTATATGCTACCAATAATGGCCCAGTTTTTGGTGAATTTACCCCCACTCCACACGGTGGTCGCGGATTCACAAAATGGGCTGATAAGTGGCTTGGGGAAATGTGGGAAGGTGTGGAAGGTGCTGGAGATTAATTTCTAACAGTTATCGTAACCCAAATTATGTGAATAATTTATCAAACTATTTATTTTATCAACCCAGGCTATTGCCTGTGCCGTTATGATTCAATGTGAACCTAAGGTTCAAGATCATTCTCGCGGGGAATGGTTCATCCGTAAATGCCGATTCGGACAGACATGGCAGTTGCTAAGCACACTGATTTCAGTTTTTCTGGACTCATTGTATCTGTATTATCATTATTCCTTTCTGCAATGTTTGTCCTATCATCTGTCGGTCCTGCAATCGTTACAGATTCTCTAGCTAGTACTAATCTGGTATCTAATACGAGGTATGGAGTTACATTCCCAGCATTAAATAGCCTTGAAAATCATGATGAAGATTCTGTCATAGCAATTGGCTCTTCAATAATTCAGGCATCAGTTGATGGGAAATGCATTTCAGAATCAATGAAAAATAATGATATTGATGTATACAACCTAGCCATATCAGGTGCTAATCCATATACAGAAATTTTACAAATACCTGCCTTAATCCGAGCAGATCCCGAACTTGTATTGCTCGATCTTGGCCCCAATGGATTATGGGATTTCAAGAGCGATTCTGACCTAGATGAATATATTCAATTTCGTTTTACGATAAACAGTATCGCCATGCAACACGAAGACATTGGAAATTGGACAGATTTAATTAGAGAAGCAGACAGACCCTGGATTGCTTTTAATAATGCAGAGAGAATTGAATTGACACAATCCTACTCTCAAAAGAGCTTTGAACTTTGGTTGCAGTCGGAATTTTCAGAACATTTCGATTCAATAAAATTTGAGCAGAAAGCACCTTTACCCGACGATGAAAATTGGATTGAATACTTGATGCAGCCGAATTGGCCAGCACCAAATTTTGAACTTAAGACTCAAGAAGAGGTTATGAAATATTTTGAAGAAAAAATGCCGAGAAAAGCCACTCAGGGTGTATATAATCCCAAATTAAATGATACGCTAAATCATAAATCATACGAATATATTATTTCAGAATTAACTAATGCCGGCATAGAGGTCCTACTTGTTGCTACACCACATCATCCAATGGTTTATCCATATCTAGAAGATGGCCAATTAGATAATTTCAATGATACCTTTGAGAGATATTCTAGTTATGATGGAGTTAAAGGAGTCAACATGTTTTGGGAGGAATGGCACGATTCTATGTTCAGAGATAGGAATCATTTGGGAGTCAATGGGCGCGAATATTTCTGTCAAAGATTAGCACCCATCATTGATGGAGTTCTAGAGGGGAAAAACATATCTGACATAGACTCCACTATTGGGACTATTAATTTGTCGAATTATCTTGAAGAAAGTTGCAAGGGAAGCGGTTTTACTAGCATTATTGATGGACAATACAAATTCATACAAGCTGAAAGTTATTCAAATTGTGCCAGGGGAGAAGGAGTCGCATTCCAAGATAGATGGGAATTTGAATCATCAAGCGATAATGAGGGTAGTGGTTTTTTACACGCACTTCCCGAAGATTCTTCCCAATATAAAGGGGGAATTGCTGGTTCAAGATTAGATTATCAACTAGAATTTACTACCGATGGATCATATTATGTTTGGATAAATATGAAAGGAAATTCATATGGAAATGATTCAATAGGAATTAGCTGGAAATTACAGGGCCAGGAATATTTACCAATAGAAAAATATGAATCGTTTGGTTGGTCTTCGGAGGGGCAATGGGAATGGGAGCCTGAATTTAATAGAGAGCCAATGATTATCAATGCCTCTGCTAATGACGATGTGACTCTCAGCATTTGGATGACAGAAGATGGAGTTATGATTGATGAGATTCTAATAACTACTGACCCGAATTTGAAACCTAAAAATATTGACCCACACCAATTAATCAATCAGCAATTAAATTGTGAAGGTAGTGACAGTATTTGGCAAGCACAGTTTGATGGCGAAGTCACTATTGAGGCTGAAGAGTATTCAAGATGTAGTTATGGAGAGGGAGAATCTATTGCTCATCAGTGGATCATTGTGGAGGATATTAATTCGTCACAAGGAGCATATCTGGCTGCAATGCCTGATGAGAGAGTGCATATGAAAGAAGAAAGGGGGCCAGGGTTACATTATGACATACATTTCCCAGCATCAGGAACATATTATGTTTGGATTTCCATGAGAGGAAATTCGTATGGAAATGATACGGTCGGGTTAAATTGGAATTTTAACGAAACTGATGGAAACATGTCAGTTATTGCATCGTTTGCTTGGAACTCTTATGGTCAGTGGGAATGGGAGCCGCAGACATCTCAAGTACCCCTCAATATCTCGGTTTCCGGGGGGGATTTAGCTACACTAAGTGTATGGATGAGAGAAGATGGTGTTGAATTTGATCGTTTGATCATAACGAATGATGCAAGTTTTGACCCATACCAGGGGGATTAGTAATGGATTTCGTAGATTTGGATTATTATCTATACTTCTTACCGGCGGTATTCGTTCTTGCAATGTGGGTTTCCCTTGGAAAAAGAAAACCGCAAATCATAATATTACTCTTAATGAGTTATCTGTTTTTCTGGTTTGCTTCAGGCTGGTATATATTATTATTATTAATCTCAACATGCTTAGATTGGACTGCCGGTTCGAAAATGTATGCATCAGAAGATAATGTAATCAGAAAACGTTGGCTGAAAGCAAGTTTAATCACAAATCTAGGATTACTAGGTGTGTTTAAATATCTAGATTTCTTTATCGAGTCTTTGAACCTCGTATCTTTGAAATTCACAAATTCTGTAGAAATTGATACATTCGGACTTTTGCTTCCAGTAGGCATTTCATTTTATACATTCCAGACCATGTCCTATTCAATTGACATATACCGGAAAAAACAGAAACCGTACGACTCATTTGTAGACTTTGCGTGCTATGCTGCGTTTTTCCCTCAACTTGTGGCAGGTCCGATAGTTAGAGCCGATCATTTTAGAAAAGAAATTGAAAATTCATTACGAATAGATTCTGTCCAATTTAGATTAGGATTGACTCTAATCATTTATGGGGTCGCAAAGAAATTAATTATTGCCGATAATGTCGCCATTCACGCGAACTCAATTTTCGTCGAAGGTGAGCACTTGGCTAATATTGGCTTAGTGTGGTGGGCGACATTGTGTTTTGGAATCCAAATTTACTGTGACTTCTCAGCCTACACCGATATCGCCATTGGTTCAGCATACCTACTGGGAGTTAGGTTACCAGAAAATTTCCAGACTCCATATGCTGCAACTTCTCCACAAGATTTCTGGAGAAGGTGGCATATCTCTCTTTCTACATGGCTAAGAGACTATCTTTACATCCCCTTAGGTGGTTCAAGAAATGGTACAAAAAGAATGATTTTCGCTTTGATGATGACGATGTTACTTGGAGGATTATGGCATGGGGCATCTTGGAATTTCGTTCTTTGGGGATTAGTACATGGATTACTATTGATAATTCATAGATTCGGGAAAAACATTGGATTCGTGAATAAGTTTTTCAACGTTACCGGGAAATTTGGAGTTTTAATCTCTTGGTTTATAACACAAATTTGTGTCTTCTTTACATGGTTAATATTTAGAGTTGAAGAAACATCCATTTTAATTCCTTCAATGAAAACTTTCTTTGGTATCGGAGCTCATTTCGACTCAAGAGAGATGTATGATTTTCTTCCTGAGATCAAATTACTAACTGTAGTCATAGTTGTTGCTTTCATCCTATTACACGGAATAAGTGGGAAAGTGGGGGGTGGGAAAATGTGGCTTTCACGTAGACACCCAATTATTTGGGGAATTATTTGTGGAGTGATGCTCTCACTTACATTCTATTTACGACCTGCTGAAACTGTTGATTTCATCTATTTTAGATTCTGAGGATGGTATATTGGGCAAAATAGATTACCTCTCATATCTGCTCTCCGATTCAGAAATTACCGTTACATTCAATGGTGGAGTGCCTCGCACTTCCGTTTATGAACTCGGTTTCTGATATTACGGCTAAGATTGCCTCCGGGCATCTGCGAGTTGGAATCATTGGTCTCGGTTATGTGGGTTTACCCACAGCTATCGGTTTCCATGATGCTGGATTTGAAGTCTGGGGTGTTGATGTTTCTCAAAGAACAGTCGACATGGTCAAAGCAGGAAAAAATCCAACCGGTGACCCAGATGTCGATGATATTATGCCAGCACCAGGTACGCCGAATTGGCACATCACTAACTCCGCAGCAGAAGCAGTACCTCACTGCGATGTTATTTTAGTAACCGTTCCAACCCCAATTACTCATGACCTCAAACCAGATCTTTCCTATGTTGCAGGTGCAGGACGCGATGTATTTCAAGCGATTTCAAAAGGTTCTCGAACGATTGTAGTTCTAGAATCAACTGTTTATCCAGGTGTCACAGCCCAGACTTGGCACCCAATCATCGAAGAATTAGGTCTCGTCATTGGTGAAGATTTAGAAATCGCTTACTGTCCTGAACGATTCAATCCGGGGGACTCCGCTCACGGAGTTCGTCAAGTAGCGCGAGTCATCGGGTGCGAAAATCCAGAAATAGGTGAAGAACTTGTTCAACTATACTCCAAATTAACAACAGAAGATGTTCGCTATGTCGGAAAACTCGAAGTGGCTGAGGCAGCCAAAGTCATTGAAAACGTTCAGCGCGACATCAACATCGCCTTAGTCAATGAATTAGCTCGAATATTCCCTGCCTTAGATGTCGATGTTGAAGATGTTTTATCAGCAGCAGCGACCAAATGGAATTTCCACCGCTACACACCTGGTGTTGGAGTTGGAGGACACTGTATTCCAGTTGACCCATATTACATGATACAAAGAGCGGCTGACGTTGGAATACCTGCTGAATTAATTACCGCAGCCCGCGCAGTAAATCGCAATATGCCAGTTCATGTTGCTGAAGTGATTCGTAAATTGATGAGCAAGCATGGGGTTGAGGCAAACGATGCCAGAGTTCTACTTCTAGGTTGGTCGTATAAGGCAGAAGTTGGAGATCCTAGAGAAACCCCAGCAGCACCACTGAGTGAGACATTATTGGCAAATGGAGTCAAAGTTAGCGCTTGGGATCCACATTTAGAACCAGGACAATTCCCTCAAGGAATTGATGTAGTTGAAGATATTTCTTCAGCTCAAGGATATGATATTGCAATATTGGTTACAGCACATAAAGCATGCTTGGAAATTGACTTTACAAAACTTGTTTCTAATATGAGAACTCCTTTGTTATATGATGGAAGAAGAGTCCTAAATTTGGATGAACTTACTGGAGCTGGGTGGATCTGTCATGCCGTCGGTCGCCCTAATGGACTGTGAAAAAATGCTACACCACAGATTAAAATGCCTAAAGTCGGGCGATATTATTGATGATCAATACACCTTGCACTATACAGATGGCGCATTACTCACTGCACAATATTCTAGACCATTAGTCCCAAAGAACCTATCTGGTGTTTGGAAATATGCTGATTGGTTGCCAACTAGTACCACTTCCAAATATGTTGCTGGAACTATAACCTACAAATCTGAAAAATTAAATCAGGCCCTTGGAATGTCAAATCTTTGGATTACATTCCATGGATATTGGCCTGAGAAAGGAGGTCTTTGCCCTACTGGAAGTTTCAAAGATATGGAGGCAGTTCCAACCATACAACGACTTAGAGACCATGATTGCAAAGGAATGATTTGCGCCAGTGCAGGTAATACAGCACGTGCTTTCATCCACTTCTGTGGCTTGGATGATATGCCCCTGATTGTGGTTGTCGGAAAAGATCACGGCCACAGACTTTGGACCAAAAAAGGACATCCAACGGAGTCTGTGAAATTAGTTATTGTTGAAGACGGCGATTATTACGATGCAAAAACAATTGCAAAAGCCATCGCTAAAGAGTTGACAGGCTGGCAAATGGAGGGCAGTGTCCACAACGTGGCCCGTCGAGATGGAATTGGCTCCTTGATTCTCGATGCAGCGTTTGCTATGAATCGATTACCAGAACATTATTTCCAAGGAATTGGTGGCGGGCCAGGTCCTATTGGAGTGCATGAAATGGCACACCGGGCCATTGCTTCAGGGCAATTCGAGGGCCCCGTTCCACGCCAACATCTTTCTCAGAATATTGAGCACAGCCCAATCCATAATGCGTGGCAAGAGAAAAGAGATCACTTGTTGCCGGAAGATTTCCCCTCTGAAGAAGTGACCGTCTATTCTGATTATCTGCTCAATAAGGGACCAGCCTATGGGCCGGTTGGCGGTGTACACGATATCCTCAAAGACTCAAACGGTCAAACCTACGTTGTCAAAGAGGCTGATGCGATACAGGCAAAGCAATTGTTTGAATCGATTGAAGGCATTGATATCATGACTCCTGGTGCAGTGGCCTTAGCAAGTTTACAACAGGCACTGGCTTCGGGTGAAGTAGAATCTTCTTCACCGACAGTTCTCAACATCAGTGGCGGTGGCGTCAATCGTTACAAGCAAGACCAAGAGACTGAAATTCTAGAGCCTTGGCTGAGGGTAAAGAAGGCGAACGGTGCTATGGAAATACTCGAAGCACTTCAGTGAATATGACGAAATTGCTTCTTCAAGCCTTGCGACCTGCATCAAACATTTCCTTTAGAGAACCATCTTCAAGCATTTCCAAAACGATGTCGGATCCTCCGACCAATTCGCCTTGAACAAACACTTGTGGCATTGTAGGGAAATCAGACCAAGCACAAACCGATGGAATTGCTCTAGGGTCGCTGAGAATATTTACTGCGGCGAATGGTTCACCAAAAGACTGCAAAACCTGTGCAGCTCTACTTGAGAATCCACATTGCGGTTCATTAGGGTCGCCTTTCATGAACAATACCAAAGCGTGTTCATCTACTATTGCTTGTAATTCTTCATCGGTCCATTGCATATTTTTCACTCCTTGTTTAATTTCTCTATTCGGCGAATGTGGATTCCTTGTCCACCACCATGAGGGTCAAATGCAGTATCTCCAGCAGTTTCTGCTTGTGCAGGGGTCATACACTTCAGATCAAGTGCGTGTACTGGGTGAGGAATATGTTGCTTCATATGCGCCAAAACTTGCTTCTGGCGTTGTAGTGGGCGCATACCCTCAAATTCTGCAGAGATAATACGGACATGAAAATGGTCTCCTGAACCATGCAAATCGATGACTTCAACATCTGCATCTGGAACTGCTACAAGAACTTCCTGTGCCAACCAATCAACTGTAACCATTGTCTCGCCCTATCATCGCCTCGCGCTAAATGGCTTTGAACCTGTGCTATGCAATACGATGCTTGAAAACTCACCAGCCGTTGCGATAACCATGTCACAACCGGGTGGATTCCGTCTACCCGATATGAAACGAGATTCAACTTGGCTTGCTGGTGCTGACCTATTTGCAGTGTTTTTGGCACTTGCCGGTCAAGTCATACTCACTCGTTCATTGCTATCAAGTGATTATGGTTTATTCATCATCCTGCTTGATTTATTTGCTACTACTTTCTTAATAATCGATTTAGGGCTTCCAACATTATTGGCTAGAGATGGGGTAAAAGCACCCCATCTAGTATGGCCCGCTGTTTGGCGAGTATACGGAATGCAACTAAAAATTGCCATTCCATTTTTTTTACTAACTCTGTTGTTAACACCTCAACTAATTCCATCTTGGCAAAACCAAATTTCACTATTGATTCTGACTTCCATTATAGCCATTGTCCACATCGCATCATATGCACCTAGAAGTGCACTAAGAGCAATAGGAGAGGCGCGTATTGAAGGTTTTACCAAAGTAATAGAACGCGCAATAACTACAATACTATACTGTATTCTATTTGTCAAAGGATATGATAATGTAGAGTATTTCGCTGCTGCATTTTTATCTGGAGCCTTTATTGCATGGGTATTCTCATTAATACAGTTGTCAAAAATATCCAGGCCACTTTGGCTATCTAAAGAGATATGGAATTGGAATGATTTAGGAGAATCATGGACAAGCCCTAAACAACTGTTTTTTTCAGCAATGCCATTCGCAATAACATTAGGAATATTACCATATGTGATCAGAATTGAGAAGTTCATTTTAGCCGGATACATGGGTATTGATGCCGCCGCATTATTCCATGTAGCACAATTAGCATGGCTGGCCGGATTAGTTGTGCCTCAAGCGATGCGTTCTGCATTATTGCCTGTACTCGGCAATGTCCGTGATGACGAATCTGCATTCAAATCCGAAATGGAAAAGTCAATGTATTTTTGTTTCAATCTTATGCCGATTGGATTTTATTGCGGTGCTATCATCGTATGGTTGCTTTTACCGATTGCCTTCCCGTCACAATACATCGATGGAAGCCTAGGTGCATCGGCTGTTGACATCTTTTTCATACTCTTATTTGGATGGTCGATGACGATATTAGCTACTCCTTTTTACACTGCACTAAAGGCTGGAAAAAAACCTTGGAACTTCACTTTATTCATTTTACTAGTAGTGGTTTTCGGTAGCTTAGTTGGATGGTTTTTAATTTCATATTTCTCAGAAGTAGGTATAACTCAAGCGATTGCTTCAGCAGCCTTCGCTTCATCGCTAACTTCGTTATTCTTGCTAATAATTTCCATCCACTTGAGTCGCTCTTGGCCACTTGTCAAGGAAAATATGAGCGCTTGGATTCTATTGATTTCATCGGTAGCAATCGCAAGTTATTCACTATGGAATACTGACTTTATTATCGGCGTTTCATTACCTGCAATTTACTTCATTGGTTCACTAATTTATTCAAAAGTGAATTCCAAGAGTCTTGACAATGCGTGATGCTAAAGCGCTCAGGTAGTTCGATTTTATCTTTTTTCCAGTCCGCCGCTATGGCATTTTCAACAGCATCGGCCAACTTCAACTCATCGTATTCTTTACTGATGAATTTACTAGGAAGCCATTCACTCAAATCACCGACATCAACTGCAACAACGGGAGTTCCACAGGCGATTGATTCGCGCGCTACCAATGGCCCCGATTCTCTCTTGGAAGTTATCAGCGTAACCGATGCTACAAGCATCCTATCCCAGACTATACTACGCGGTTGTTGATTTAGTGTTGTGACTCCTACAACCCAACC
>JAOMOG010000012.1 GCA_028353405.1 Candidatus Poseidoniaceae archaeon
GTGATTTAAATTTGCTAAGGCCGATATATTCTCCATGCGCAGCTGGAGGGCATTTCGGAAGAGTTCCGGGG
The DNA here is from genome assembly GCA_028353405.1 of Candidatus Poseidoniaceae archaeon. Lineage (GTDB taxonomy): Archaea > Thermoplasmatota > Poseidoniia > Poseidoniales > Poseidoniaceae > MGIIa-L1. The sequence continues at coordinate 72 of JAOMOG010000012.1, forward strand.
TCTAACGGTGAATTCCCTTGGGAAGTCATTGATTCAACAAAAATTGCAGCATTACAATCCTGAGTTTGCTTAGCAACTCAAAATGTAGCCATTATACCGGCCCTTAGGGCCGAACCTCTCAAGTGGGATGGATACCCCGCTAGTTTTGGTCCTATGTCTTCACAATCAACCCGTGCAGTGACTCTCGTTGTTGTATTACTTATTGCAAGTCTAACACCGTTAGCGTTTTCAGCTGCTGCAGATGAAGCGATTCACCTCTCAACAGATGTAACTCATGTTAGCCTCAGTGATGGCCAATCTAGCAATGTAACTCTTACAATTAATAACAATGGTACTGGAATTGAGTCCTATAACGTCACAATCAATTCAGCAACGCTATCCTCGGTTTGGGAGATAATTGCTAGCGAAGATGTAGTTGAAAATGTATTTCCTACTTGGTCAAAAAATACTACGATTATAGTTAGACTCGGTGAGGGAGGTACTCCTAGTGATAGTGGTTCATTCGACATTATCGTAACCGAGCCAGATGCCAATATTTCATCGACTACTACGGTTTTTGTATCGGTTGCACCGTCCTACGAGCCAGCACTAGAAAATAATTGGTCAGGAGGTATAGCTTTAGAACAGGGAGAAAATACCAATCTAACCTTCACAGCATGGAATTATGGTTCAGTAGAGGACACATTCCTTCTAGATGTTGAGCATGAACCAGATTTGACTACTTGGTGGCAAAACCAAACAGCAGTAATTGAACCATGGGATGAAGCAAGTGGAAATGAAACTCTGATGTTCACTCAGCCTACAAATGGGACTTCCTATGATTTAATCAACGGTGCAATGAATGTAAGTGTTGAAATAAATCCACTTGAATCAAATGTATCGTATCTTTTGGAAGTTGTAGCAGAAGATGATTTGGGAATTCAACTATGGTCGTGGAATGATACACAAAATGGAACTCTGATGATGGTAAACCTCTCCACAACATGGCAACCATTGGTCAACGGTAATATCACCATGACTGGAACATTATCAAGCAATGGAACTACAATTGATTCTAATTCAATACAACTTTGTCTCTACACATTAATTGGATGCGGAGGTGGTTCATCTGGTAACGGAACTGGAAATGGAACTGGCAATGGAACTGGCAATGGCACCGGCAACGGAACTGGTAATGGCACAAATAGCACCTCAATTCAAGCAAAGGGGCTCGGTGGAAATCTGCCAGCAAATTGGAATGTCTTTTGGCATACTGATGAGTTGAATAACATCGCAGCAGGATCTTCAATACAATCTACATTACAGATTGAAGTTCCAGTTGATGCAGAACCAGATTATTATGGATTTAGACTCTTCATCGCTTCAACAGAAGGCAATATTTCTTCATCAACATTACTTGTCATCGAAGTGACTGAAGAATACGAAGTCTCCTTTTCTTTCCTTTCACAAGAACAAGATTTCATTCCAGCAACATCAACAAATACCACCATCCAAGCAACAAACTTGGGTAATGGTCATCAAAATTATTCCATGCAATTAAGTGTTAATGGAGGTCCATGTACGGCTTCATTACTTGAAATGACGTCTCATGGTTTTGATTCTGGAGAATCCAAAGATATCGGTTTACAACTCGTAGTTGGAGAAAATGCAACCGCTTCAGATTCCTGTGATTTGACAATTAGTGCAGAAACAGATATTGATGATACTCTCACATTAACAGCGGGAACATTTTCCTTTACAATCGGAATAGATGAATTCGTTGATTTTACTATTGTAGTTCCTAATGGTGGCATTTCAGTAACTCCAGGAACACCTCTTGACTATGAGATCAGAGTAAATAACTCTGGTTCAGAACCTGTGACTTATTATCTTGATATTGCAAATAATGAAGGTCTAACAACTTTGATTACTTCATCAACAGGAGTATTAGTTGAATCTGGTCAAGTTGGACTATGGGCGGTTTCCACCGATGCTGACATTGGTCAATTAGGCCAACTAATACAACAATTCTCTATCACTTATTCAGGTCTTACAGTATCGGCAGACCTTGACGTAGATGTTCAATCGATTGCATCTCTTGAGATGAACGGCCCACTAGACGGAAGGATTTCAGTCAAACCTGGGCAGTCTTCGTCAATTGCCGTACAGTTAGTCAACACTGGAACACAAGATCTCTCTCTAGTTGCTTCTTTGTTTGGATTGCCTGCAGGGGCTGAAGTGGAGTTAAGTCATTCTAGTGCGCAGATAGAAGCAGGTCAAAGTTTGCAAGTTAATCTAACAGTCAGCATGCTTTCAAGCGCTACTGCTGGTTCACACACGTTGACATTCGCCTACGGCGGAAATAGTACATCAGCAAGTCTATCCATTGATTTACAGATTTCACAAAAGGTGGAAGTTTTACTTTCTGGAACAACAGGAAGATTGGTAGCAGGTCCACTCTCTGGTGCTGAAATGACATTTGATGTCACAAACCTTGGTACTACTTCCGATACTCTTCATATCAGTTTAGAAGATAATGGAGCATCGCAATGGTTTGAATTTGTATTATCTTCTACATCGGTCAGTTTGGATGCTGGAGCATCATCAGCGATCACTCTTAGTGTTAGAGAGGCTTCTTCTGGAGCACCTAATGCTGGAACGGTAATTTCTTTGATAGTATCTTCATCTACAGATACAACAGTCATGGATTCTATGAATCTCACCATTGAATCGCTACAAGCGGGCGCAATTATTACAGTAATCTCAGATGATGATAGTGCAAAACCTGGTGAAACAATTCACGGTAGTGTTGTAGTGACCAATAGTGGGACTGGAACTGATAATCTATTGCTGACTACTGTTGCAGATTTTGAATGTGGTGTTTCTGAATTACTTAACTTGGATGCAGGAGCATCAAGTCAAGCGATTAGTTGGTCTTGTATAATTCCTGAAAATGCAGCAGCGGGTATCTCTACTTTTGATTTCAGAGTGACATCGAGTGCAAGAACAACTTTCGTTGAAGAAATAGTTGAAGTCTACACCGTTGAGCCAGTGTGGAGTGACCAAGGTGCGATTTTCATCGCAATCGGAAACGATGAACTAACTGTGCCAAATGCTGGTGGTTCAAGTATGATACTGACTCTTTCAAATCAAGCGAATTCAGTTGCTAGTGGTAACTTGTCAGTCGTTGGAATGGGTGATGGATTATTCTCCATTGAATGGCAAAGGTTGTCAGATCAAGTAATGACTTCAGAATATACACTCGGTCCTGGCCAATCTGTTGATTTTTCAGTTCAATTTAATTCTTTAGTTAGTACCCAAAGCCATGCGGAATTGACTATTAGGGCTATCAGCCAAATCGGCTCTAGTACTAATTTAGATAATTCAAGAACTTTTACAGTAGACATCGAAGGTCCACAATTACCACCTTCCGGTATTTCACTTCCATTGGGCATTTCCATGAGCAATAGCGCCAGTATCAATGTTCTAGCAGGTGGCTGGTTAGCGGCAATTCTTCTTCTCGCAGTCGTTAGGGCTATGAGAAAGAAAACTTCATCCGATGACGAATTAGAAACTACTGATGGTGAAGAAGAAGATGAGAGTGAATCTGAGGAAGAAGAACTTGGCTTTAATGAGTGTAGGATGAGTGAAGATAACAAAGTATCATGCCCGAATTGTGAGAGCAGATTAGGAGTGCCACGTGGTTCAACTGCACCGTTCCGATTCAGTTGTCCTTCTTGTGATAACAAAATCAGAGTTGTTGAATGATAATTTGAATCATAGATTCATTGCTTTCTATATGCGAATAGAAGGAAAGCTGTATGGCCAAATGCGCCATTGACTGGTCTCATGCCACCTTTACTGGCCATACCCCATTTGCGTTCCATTAATTCTCCCGCCCATTCAACTACTAATCCTGCACTTTCACAAGCCTTCCAAGCCAATTCCACTTGGCTTGTTACAGGGCAATAGCAAGCGATTCTACCACCGATTGTCAGTAGGGGGGCGACTGCTTCAATCGCAGGTACATGCTGAGGTAAATCAAGGATAATTGCGTCAAAACTATCGCTATGTTTTTTGATATCATCTACTACTTCTTCGATGAAACCTTCTACATGGGAGTGGGTTGGAAATTGAGGCCACATCTCCTTGGCTCTGCGTAAATTTTCAAGTCCAACTTCTGCATGCTCAGAACGCGGCTCTACAGTGACGTGTAATCCTGAGTCACCTAGCGAGCGAGCGATGTGCATGGAAAGTCCTGCGCTACCAAGGCCAGCTTCAAGAACACGATCTCCTGGACCAATCCCTAATTTGGCGATAAAAAGACCTGCATCTTTGGCAGAAATAGTTTGTGCTCTTCTTTTCATTCCTTTATTCAATTCAGGTAATCGAGGGGCCACTCTTGTAAATGATTTATTACCAAGTTGAACCGAATCCCCAATCATTAATTGACCCAAAGTTGCCTTCGTATCTATCACTCCAATGCCCTTGATTTTAGTAACTCCATCGGATAATTCCACGACATAGATTTTTCCTTCTGGCTCGCTAAGAACTACCCAATTGCTGCCTTCCATGTGCCTGCGAGACAGCGTCATGTTACAACAATTCCGATTAATATTTTAATTTCAAGAGAATTATATCTTAATAAATGGAATCTCAATTTAATCGTGGCACTGCACTAGATTATTCCATATAATTGCAATGTTTTGAAGTTATATAAAAACGACATCTGTACGACGCTTTAAAATACCGTCGGATTTGTCGGTAAATTATGAAGATGTCCGCTCGCCTTCTTGCGCTAACTATAGTAACACTCTTTTTGGGCAGTTTATCCATGGGATTTACTGCACAATTGAATGCACTTGAAATCAATGAAAACCTTGAGAATGAACCAATTATTGAACATGCTTCCTCGGCCACAAGTCCGGGGCATGTTGTCTTTGGACAATATATTTCTTCAGATAACTGTGGGCACTGTTCCAAGACTGGTGGAGGTTCTGATGCACATCACGCAGTCAAGGGACTTCACCCTGACGAATATGTCTACATCACTTACATGTCTGCTTCATACGGTGACACAGATACTGCACGTGCAGGAAATGTAGCGCCATACAACTGGGCATGGTCAACTGGTGGAGCACCAGATGCTTACTTCGGTGACCGCACAGATAAGAATCAAGGCGGGGCTTCAGCGAATTATGACACATACGACACTCTCTTTTCTTCCGGTGGAGGAATGGCATCTACTACTAATGACTACGGAATGAGTGCATCCATTAGTCAAAGTGGAGGGACTTATGATATTGATATTTCATACAAATACACTGGATCTGGGTCTGCAGCTAGCAATATGAAACTATACGCAGCCCTTGTTGATGAAGAATGTACAGGTTATTCTTACACAAGTGGAATTCCACATGGCTACAACTGCTGGATGGGTTGGTTAACCTCTGGTGATACATACAAATCCAAGAGCGCAGGCACAGGAACTTCCTTTGCTAGCGTTACACCAACTGCAACTTCGCAATCTCAAACTTGGTCTTCAGTGCCAACATCAGTAGTTCCTGGTGGATTGTCAAAGGCGATTGTTATCGGAGTCTTGATGTCTGGTAATAGCGTTTCAGCAGGTGGTACTTCAGCACACGTTTACCACGCAATAGATTCTACAATGGGTCCAAAGATGGATCTAACTCCAGGCGCAGTTCAAATCACAAACCCAGAAGGGTCAGCAGGATACGTCACAGGCGATGTTCTAACCTTGCAATCTACAATTAGTAATGTAGGTGATTTAGATTACACTGCTGGTGGAGATGTTGAATTCTTTTACAAGAATGGAGTCAACGAGGTTGCAATAGATTCAGTTTCACTAAACAATTTGAACATGGGTGCAACACAATCGGTTCAAACTACATTTGACACATCATCTCTTCCTAGTAATGCTTGGAAGTCTACCTTCGGAGTTCGTTTGAAGAACTTGGTAGATGAGACAAATGGCGCAAATAACGTAGTGCTACAGCAAGTTGACCACGACAGGGCTCCTTTGTCAAAGAAAGCTGCTGTACTCGACAGTAATATCGTTGAAAGGGGAGAACAATTCTCAGTATTAGCAAAGGGCGATGCGAATGATTTCGTAGATACCATTCACACAATGTCATTTGACATTGAAGTGTCTGAAACCGGTGCTAACCAATGGATTTCTGAAATAGTCAGCGGTGGCGAATCAGTGGTCTATGAAGGAACAAATAATGAAGGAAGAGAATACGTGGTATCACCGGTTCTTGAGATGTCTGCCGGCTGGTATGACATCCGTTCACGAACAGTAGACTCCAGAGGGCAAACCGGCGATTGGCAGGTCTCATCAGGGAATGATGGATTCAAACTAGCAAACGGTGTTCCAACAATTGTCGCAGAACCTGTTCCTTCGGTAATGTGCGATATTTCAACAAAGGTTGACATGACCGATCATATCAACGATCCGGAAACTCATCTTTCAAACCTGCTAATCACTTCGGATGACTCTTCATTTGTCGCTTGGCATCCTACTACACAAGAACTTGAAGTCAAGTTTGAATGGGATTCAATTCAAGGTTGCCCTCTCGGTCAGCAAGGAATGGAAGTCAAAATGGATGACGGAGGAGATTATAGCGAAACTGGTGAACTGCCATATGGAACACTATTATTCAATGTCATTGAAAATGGACAACCTCGTTGGGCAGGACTTCCAACTCAAATAGTAAATGAAGGCGGCAGTGATATTTTCTCCCTAATGTCTTATGTTACCGATACTGACGACATGGGTCAAACTTTGGACATCAGTACCTTGAGTTTACAAGTAATAGATAATACCAACCCTGAACTTATTACAGCAGAAATCAATGGTAACATTCTTTCTTTTGAAACTGTTGACGATGATGTAAACGGTCAAACCACACTCACTCTAAGAGCCAGTGATGGAGAGCAATATTCTGACCAAACAATAGTTATTCAGATTCAAGAAATCAATGATGCACCTCGTGTAGACATGGATGGAATTGAATCAATTACTATCAAGAGAGGAACTCAAATGGTAATCGACCTCGGTTCAAGAATTAGTGATGTTGATGATGATGCTGCTGAAGCATATGTTACAGTCGTTTCCAGTGAACCTGGTGCAGCTAGATTCAATTTGATTGACAACAGTTTAACACTACTATTCGATGACAATGGAGACCAAACAATCACTCTAATGGCAAGCGACAAGTACGATACAAACACTTACCAGATATCAGTCGTAGTATTTGATGCATATCCATTCATTCTCTCAACAGATGATGATGGCTCAGGCCACATGTTTGTCGCAGTCACAGACACATATGTCGGACAAACACCAACTGTAGCAATGACACTTACAGAAGATTCACCAATTTTTACCAGTCTATCGGTTTCTTGGAATGTATGTAATGACTTAACCGGAACTTGTGATGGTCTTTTGGAATACGACCTTGATGTCTCAAAGTCGAATATCGGCTGGACCTCAGAATTACTCATCCCATCTCTACTCTTTGAAGGACAACTTGCAAGAGAATCCGGTTCAAAGTACATGGATTATTACGAATTATCCATTGTTGGAGTTGATAGTAATGGCGATGACTACAAGGCCCTTGAAAGTGTCAAATGGCACATTACTGAAGAGATGCCAGCAGTTGTAGATATGGATGATACCATGTTTAGCGATTACCTTGCAGATCTATTAGCAAGCAAGGAAGAATTAAAGTTACAAATTACTGAATCTACTGAAGACACTACTGAATTAGATGCGCAGTTAGTTGAAATTGAAACTAAATTAGGACCTGCTTGTGAAGACCCACGAGCAGAAGCAGAATGTCCTAGTGAAGAGGTTCAAAGTAATTCTGAAACAAGTGATCAATCTGATAACATGGTAATGATAATTGTATTAGTTGCAGTAGTAATAATTGCAGCACTATTGATTGGTTTGATGGTTATGCGTGGAGGTAATTCCGCAGAAGCAGAAGTCAAGTGGGGCAGCGAATTGCCTGCAGATGATTTAGTTGCAAACTCTATGTATGGTGGAACTCAACAATTGTTCCAGCAACCAGTTGCTGCAATGCCAATGCCACTACCAATGCCCCAACCAGTAGTTCAACAACCAGTGATTGCACAGGCGCCTGTAATGGGTCCTCCAATCCCTGCTGCTGGAATCCCAGTAGGATGGACAATGGAACAATGGCAGCATTACGGACAACAGTACCTAGAAGGTAAAATTTGAGCCAACAGGCTTTGAGTGAATCGTTTATAGGTATTATTGCTAATAATATGAAGGCTAAACCCCTAAAGGGGAGCAATGTGAGGGAATATCGTGGCAGAAGACAATGAAGACATAGGTGACCTCGTAGAAGAGGAGCCTACGGCTATTGTTCTCGAAGAGAATGATACTGTTGATGTTGATGAAACTGAAGTCACAATTTGGGCGCCAGAACCTAAAGGTTCAGATGAAGTTTTGCAATCTAGCATTGAAGAATGGATTATGGATGTTGAATTTGAGTCCACTGAGGATGTTCCAATTCCAAAGAGATTAGTAGACCAAGTGATTGGTCAAGAAGCAGGTTCTCTCATCATCAAAAAAGCTGCTGAACAACGTAGACACATGCTAATGATTGGAGACCCAGGTACTGGGAAATCAATGCTAGCAAGATCAATGACCGACTTGTTACCTGCAGATTCACTGGAAGATATTTTGGTTTATCCTAATGAAGAAGATGAGAATGAACCTAGAGTTCGTTCAGTTCCGGCAGGTCGCGGGGATAGAATCATCAAAGTCCAAAAAGAAGCGATACGCCAACAAAAGGCTAAATCACAAAAAGTATTATTGCTTGCATTTGGATTAATTGGCCTTCTCTTATTTTTCGCAGCATTACAATCCGGAGACATCATGACACTTCTATTCGGAGGTTTCCTCCTAGCCTTTGGATATATGTTCATCCGCAGCCGTCTAGGTTCGGTTGATGAAAGTAGAATTCCAAAACTCCTGGTTAAACATGAGCAAGGAGAAGATCCACCATTTATTGATGCTACAGCGACATTAGCTGGTTCATTGCTAGGTGATGTAAGACACGACCCTTTCCAATCTGGCGGAATGGAAACTTCTGCTCATGACAGAGTTGAACCTGGTGCAATCCACCGGGCTAACAAAGGAGTTCTCTATATTGATGAAGTTAATTTACTTCGTTTGGAAGAACAACAAGCATTGTTAACAGCAATGCAAGAGAGGGCTTTTTCGATATCAGGTCGTTCAGAACGCTCCAGCGGTGCTCTAACCAAGACTGAACCAGTTCCATGTGATTTTATTCTTATTGCAGCAGGTAACCTAGATGCAATCCAGGGAATGCATCCAGCACTGCGAAGCAGAATCAGAGGATATGGTTACGAAGTCTATGTTAATTCAGAAATGCCTGATACTGCACGTAATCGACGCCGTTTGATTAGATTCATTGCTCAAGAAGTATTGAGAGATATTGATACCTCTCGTGAGATTCCGCATTTTGATAAAAGTGGAGTCGGTATCATTCTAAGAGAAGCGCAAAGAAGATCAGGACGACGTGGAAAACTGTCACTACGCCTGCGTGAATTGGGTGGTCTTGTCCGTATTGCTGGAGATTTAGCAATGGAAGAAAACGCTCCTCTAACAACAGCAAAGCACGTTCTAAAAGCACGGGAAATTGCTAAACCTCTTGAACAACAAGTTGCTGACAGGATGATTGAAAGAAGATTAGATTATTCGCAAATAGTCAGCACTGGTGAAAGAGTTGGTAGAGTAAACGGTTTGGCTGTATTAGGTGCAAATTCAGGTTTGTCTGATTTCAGTGGTATCATGCTACCAGTAGAGGCATTAGTCACTCCAAGTCATGGTGGCGGCGGCAAAATACATGCTACCGGTGGTCTATCAGATCTCGCTAAGGAATCAGTAACAAATGTTAGCGCAGTAATCAAGAAGTTAACTGGTAAGGATGTATCTGATTATGATATCCATGTTCAATTCGTTAACACGCATGGTGTTGATGGAGACTCAGCATCCATTACCATTGCAACAGCGGTTATTTCAGCATTAGAGAATATTCCAATTCGCCAAGACTTAGCCATGACTGGGTCATTATCGGTACGTGGAGAAGTACTTCCTATTGGCGGTGTAACTGCGAAAATAGAGGCAGCTGCACGTTGTGGAATCAAAACAGTAGTAATCCCTCGCGCTAATCTGCAAGATGTACTGCTTGATGACAAGTATGAAGACATGATTAATGTCATTGCAGTTGATACTTTGGATGAAGTCATGCTTCATGCATTGGTTAAGCACTCTGACAAAGCAAGTTTAGTAGAACGGTTAGAAGCGGTTATCGACAGATTAACGCCAGCAGCAGCATCAATTTCTCCGGCTTGAATATCCGCTCAGTGTGTTGTAATGCAGGGCATTATTGATATCCATCCGTCTATTACAAAAGGGTGAATCTTTCCCTTGAACTGGGTGGAATGATGGGTGACACGGCTAAGGTCAAGGATGCGAGTAAAGGCGCACTGGTTGTTTTATTCCTTGTAACTATGATCGATATGATCGGTTTTGGAATTGTGATTCCATTTCTAACCTATCTCGTAGAAGATCTTGCTGGGGCAGAAGGAGTGACCGAAATAGGCCTCTGGGTCGGGTTACTAATGACTTCTTATTCAGCTGCACAATTTCTATTCTCTCCATTTTGGGGGTCACTGAGTGACCGTATAGGTCGAAGGCCAGTATTGATGGTTGGTCTAGTTGGAAACACAGTATTTTTTGCCGTATTTGGCCTCTCTAATACATTGTTAATGGCCCTGGGGGCGAGATTTTTAGCAGGTGTTTTCAACGGAAATATTGCTGTTGCTAGAGCATATATTGGTGATGTTAGCAATCCGCAACAATTAGCAACTAGAATGGGAATTATCGGAGCAGCATTCGGTTTAGGTTTTACTATAGGTCCATTTTTAGGGGGTGAATTATCTGCACCAGCATTGAGGTGGGAAACATTTCAAGGAACTATTTTTGAAACCTATCCCTACTTATTACCTTGTCTTTTAGCGAGTGCATTATCTACGGTTTCCTTATTGGTAGCAATTAGAAATTTGCCTGAATCATTAACTCCTGATATGCGTAAAGTTGACACAACAAGAACTTGGAGTCAGCAGATGAAGAATATGTTTGGCAACTCTAAGAAAATGCTCGGAGAAGGTTCGATTGCAGTTATTATCTGGGTAGCGATGTTATTCACATTTGGTTTCACCATAATGCATGCCATTTTTATTCTCTTTACAGGTATGCCGATTATCGATGGTGGACTTAATTTTAGTGAAGCAGATAATGGTCGCATATTTGCTATGATTGGAGTTACAGGAATTATCACTCAGGGATTCTTAATTGGCCCACTGACCAAGAAATTTGGTTCGCGACGATTACTTACAATTGCAGCATTGCTGACTGGTATTGGGCTTGTATTGATACCTTATTCACAATCTGACTATGCTTGGTTACACATACTTACTGTGACGTGTATCCTTTCAATAGGTAGTGGACTATTCCAGCCCTCATCATCAACCCTATTGGCTCAATTTGCAAAATCAGAAGGATATGAATTGGGAGTTGTTATGGGGGCAAATGAATCACTTGGGGCATTTGCAAGAATACTAGGGCCACTTTCTGGTGGTCTAGTATGGGTCCTGACTTCCGATGGCACATATCCATGGGACTTCCATACAGCCTTCCATTTGTGCGGTTTGCTTATGCTCTGCTCAGCATTACTTTCATTAAAATTACCAGAGCCTAAAATATTCGGTGCGAGCAAAGAAGATTCTACTCAAGAAGAGTGAATTGCCACATTAGTAGGTGTCACCTTGAAGAATGATAAGGAGAGGGAGACACATGGAGCATGCGGTTGACACTTCAGATTTCGACTCATTTGATAGACGGCTATCTGCAGCAGCCAATGTATTAATCATACTAACTGTACTAACCATTGCAATGATATATTTGCAAGGTGTTTTACAACCGTTTTTTATTGCATTAGCGATTTATTTTGTTTTGAAACCAGGAGCAGATAAACTTTCAGTGAGTGGTTTTCCAGTTATACTATCATACTTTACAATGCTAATGCTAGCTCTACTGATTGTTAGCAGTGCTGCACTTTTTGCATATCACCAAGCAGATGATTTGATCGGCGATGATGAAGAGATGCAAAAATATAACAATCTGTTAGATGAAAAGTGGTTAAATCTCAAAGGCATGCCGGTTATTGGTCCAGTAATAGTGGATGCAGTAGGTGGTGCTGATTCCGATTTAGGTAGCGATTTATCTGAGATGGGATTGTTATCGGATAATCAGCAGTTATCAGATGTACTGGTCGGGATGATGTCGAGTACAGGTGGCGCATTGACAACGAGTTTGACTGTGACATTCTTCCTAATTTTCATTATTTTCGAAGCTAGTTTACTGCCGGGTAGAATAGAACGAGCGTGGCCAGGTGGAGCAAATGAAAAGGTTCAGATGGTAAGGGATCAAATTGAATCAAGTGTCAATACATATATCATTGTAAAAACTGGAGTTGGAGTTGGTACTGCGGTTATTGCCGGTGTCATAATGGCAATTTTTGGAATTGATTTATGGTTCACTTGGGCACTTCTGACATTTTTACTAAACTATGTTCCTTACATCGGTTCTCTAATTGCAACAGTGCCTCCAATTATTCTTGGTCTAATCCTACTAGAACCGACCTCTTTGATTCTACTAACGGTCCTATTATTGACCAATCAACAAATGTGGGGTAATGTAATAGAAACGCGCTGGGCAGGAAGGGCATTAGATCTATCTCCTGTTGTTCTATTGTTAGTAACTGCATTTTCCTTCTGGTTATGGGGGATTCTAGGAATGATTTTAGCAGTACCATTCGCAGTGATAATTAAAATCGTACTAGAAAATATTGAGAACACTAGGCCAATAGCAATACTTCTGTCAGAGAGGGCTCCAACAATAGATGAAGCGTGGAAAAATGCTCTCAAGGATGGTAAGATTTCATTATATGAGACTAAAATTCTCAAGGAGTTGCAAACAACTCTCGGATTAAGCGATAAGCAGGTAGTTTTGATGTCGTCTAAATATTCAGCAGAACACGTCCTTCAGTATGGGAGAATTACAAAAGATCAGAAAGATTTGATTCTACAGGGAGCAAAGGAATCTATGACTCCGGAGCAATATGGCGAACTAAAGGACTCGTTGAGTGAAGGGAAAGTCACTGCTGAATCACGTAAGATGCTAGATATATTCGTTGAACTAGTTGAAGAAGAATGAGTTCACAGTACTTCAATTAGTATTTTTTCTAGTTCAGTATTTATCATTAGAATCAGTGTTCCAAATTCTGGAGGAATATTAGGGTCCTCGTAAAGTTCTTCCAGTTTAGATTGTGACATTGCAATTCGAACATCTAGTTTCTTTGCTTTATTGAGAAGCCACAATTCACAAGTCTCTTTTGCTTGGCGGCGGATGTTACGAGGAACCTTAGGGTCATCGATTTGTTTTATGACTGAAGCCACTTGTGTTAGTCTTGTTTCGATATCCATGAGAGGTCCTCCATTGGGGGGTAATGGTTGCTCCATGAAGGCCGTCTTTAAGGTGATTGCCACCATCCGCATAGCATGTCCCTTAGCAATGACGCGATTCTTAACTGGACTAGAGTACTTGTTTTGCTAGTTGGAATGGGGTGGGCCGCATGGATGGATCACAAAGAAAGAAGAGTCAAAAATGAGCATTGGCTTGTCTGGATTAAGCCAGCAATTTTCATTTGGGCTCTAGATCTCATGATACAGGGTGCTGATTGGACAATACTGTTGACTGCATCAGCTGTAGTTGCCTATGCTAGTATGGCGGTAATCGGCAGGCCGAGTTTGAAGGACCTGTTACGCGGTTCAAAACTAGACCTCATAGTCACAACATGGTATATGGTTAGCCTTACTGGTGTCATCTGTGGTGCGATTTTGTATCAACAGTCTTTGCCGCTAGAAGTTCTTGTAGGTAACGACACCTCTCTAGGTGCTCTCTGGTGGAAAACCTTGGCAGTAGGTGGATCAATACTGATAATTGATTTAGCCTGGAGGGTTAGAATGATACACGGTGGTGCAGATGCCAAGTGTTTGATGTGGGTTGCAATACTAATTCCAAGTTGGTCTGCTCTACCCCTGACCTACTCAACTGCAACAATAGATTCTATTGTTTCATTACCACCTGCGATTTCATTACTAATGTGGGGTGGATTCATCTTCTTGCTAATACCATTCATTATGCTCGGCAAGAATATTTCAAACGGTAATGTCAAGAAATTATCAGATTTAAGGTTGGCATGGCATGCTTCAATGATGCCGCTCAAGGAAGTTGTTGATTCACATGTTTGGCTTCTATCCTCTGTTATCGAGATGCCAGACGGAACTACTACTGTGCATCACAAGACTAGAGCTCCGTCAAGAACTCCAACAGATGAAGAACTACTCACTCATGTTTCAACATTACAAGAAATAGGTGTGGAATTTGTTTGGGTTAGTTACAAATTACCACTTTTGGTATTTTTATTCCCAGCGATAATACCGTTTGTCTTAATCGGCGACCCGATGTCATTATTATTACCAATGCTTGGACTTTGATAATACAAAATTGTTGACAAGGCTAACGCTATTTGTCGGATGAAAATAGTTAGTGATGAAAGGTAATCAGATACCTTTGCGCTCAACGTTCTTCAATCGAAGACCCTTGTAATTACATTTTCTGCAGCGTGCTGCGCGCATAGCATTACGAGCATTACACTTCATGCAGATTTTACGGTGAAGCAAGCGAGCTTCTGCTTCAGGGAATCGTGCCATGTAGTCGGCGACCAACTTCCTCTATTTAATCAAAACCCGCAGTAATACCTTGGAATCAATACGGAGTTGCTCGTTTTTGCTCAAGACAAAGTATTTTTTCATTGCGCATAATTGAAGCACTTGAGGCTCAAGCACCGGTTGATGCGAATCACTCGCCTGCCAGCAATTCACCACGACTCCAACATCGTAGTGGTCAAAGGAAGTGCGAGCAGCATCTTAATCGATGTAGGAACATCATGGTATCAAATGTTACAAGTTGAGAGAATCATCGGCGTGTTAGGTGATGAAAAATTAGACCGTATATTGCTTACATCTCGCCTCTATCCTTTCGCAGGCGGATCTAAATATGTCTCGCAATACTTCGATAATGCACCGGTTCATATTCATGAAGAAGGGCAAGCAGCATTGCAAACAGGAGATTTTTTCACTACTTGGGCTAATCGTTATGAATCCGACATGCCATCAATTGAAACCTCATTGGTTGAGGATGGTGAAATATTTGTCTTGGGAGATTGTGAAGTGGAAGCAGTGCTGACCAATGGAATTAGTAGTGATGGAATGTCGTATTATATCTCACAAGAAAATCTGCTGATTGCAGGTGGAATCGTGATAAGGGCAGACAGGCCATGCAGATGGGATTTGCCTGGTGCGAACCTAGTTACTCTCAGAGACAATCTTAAGAAAATAATGCTGATGAAACTTTCAGCTATTGTACCTATGCAAGGGCCAGCCATAAAGGGTAAGAAACATGTTGCTGAAGTTCTAAAACGCCATCTTGAATTCTATCAAAGTTGTATCGATGATGGCGGAACTCCACCTTCAACATGGGCAAGACCTGCACGTTCAACATTGTGGTTGACTCCGAGAACTCCATGGCCACTGGAAGAAAAAGAATCAGCTTAAGCAACAGCCGAAAGATCTGGAGATGGCGTAGCCGGATAATATGAATTATTTTTCTTTGCTTCCAGTAAACGGGCTCTTCGAACTGCCCTCATCTCTTCCTTTTCCTTGAACTTGGCCGAAACATCATGGTAAGATAATTCACAACCAGTAAAATCTAGTACACGTCGTTGCCATCCACTTTGCAAGTGAATCTCATTATTGCTAACTCTGATGCTTGTAATTGGGCCCTCATTCTGGAAAAGGTGTATCTTCCTACTAGGAACTTGGTCGCCTACTATCCATATTGAGCCACTCTGGCATGCAGCTAGCAAACGGTGTGTGCTTTCACTAGCCGAACATATTGAGCGGATTGATTCCCCTTCCAGATTAAATTTGTTTATCACTTCAAGACAAGGAACTGACAAATGAGTAATTCCCCCACTGTTATCGCCTACGATGATGCTCTCTAGGCGGTTGTTGATACTTTTGAAGGCCAACAAGACAGTTACTAACGAATCTAATTTTGTTTGTTGGCGTCTGCCGAGTGTCGGTTTCCAGATGATCATTCCATCATCCATTGCGGTCAAACATCCATCGGATGTGACGAGGCTTCGTAGTACAATTCTATTATTCATACAACAGAAATGAAAGGCGTAGGTACTACTTCCTTTCCCACACCCTATGATAAAAGTGAAAGTGAAAAGAAAATCAATAGGTGTCCTTGTCAGACTTGTTCTCTTTCTTCCACAACCTATAGCAAGGCTTGCAGACGCGAACTCGTCCTTTTCTTTCGGTATAGCCGCTATCGCCCCATGTTTCAATTGCATTATCAACGGATAGAGAGCGACCTCCCATGTTCTTGTCAGCAAACCCTTCGCAGGATTTTCTGCCACATGGAATTACTCCTTCCTTTGCCGCAGTAGCCGATTTCTTTGAATCGTCACCAGACTTTTTTTGATGTTTGCGTGCATTGGCCTTGAATCCCATGATTATAGTCTCCTAGCCCTAGATTCATCAAGGTTGTTGCTGAAAAGTATCAATCATTGCAATGATTCATGACCAAGTTGTTGCAGTAGGCCATTAAATAAACGTAGTAATCCACGTAATGTGACCTCTGAGATATTCGCAACAGCGCACACTTCAGATTGAGTTCTTGGGTTACTAGATTCATTAGATGCTTTGTAAATTAGAGCAGCAGCAACGCCCATCGGTTTCTTTCCTTGCCAAATGTCGTCATGCGGCTTAATAATATTCCAAAGGTTGTTGACTTGAATATGGATGTTGGCAGGTAATTGCAAATCGGAGATGAACTTGTCAAAGAATTGATCAGGAGAAGTAATTTTATGCATATTCATTTTTCTAGAAACTTGCCTAATCAATCGAGATAATTCTTTTTCAGTTACATCAAAGGATTCAGCTATATGTGAAATTTGTCTTGGTAGGCTCTCTTGCCTAGCAACTAAATATGTACAGGCTGCTGAAACACCAGCAATCGATCTGCCGGTAACGAATCCCTCAGTGGATAGTTTCCTGTAGATGCGGGCAACTTCCTCTTGTAACGGCCGTGGTAAACCTGATTTGTCTCTAATGAATTGATTAGCTCTAACCAAATTCCTCTCACGACTCTTTCTGGTTTTGCTTCTTTCATCAACGACTCTCCTTCTTCTCCAATCGCGTCTTGCTTGATTGGACATACCGAGTCTTCCAGATTTTCCGGAATTCAAATCTTTTACATCAATAGTTGTGTTTAAGCCTCTATCGGCTAGTGTATAGGTCAAAGGTGCACCAACTCTTGATTTATCTTGGCCGCTATCGCCGTTAATCCACTCTGCGCCAGGGTCGATCACATTCTCTGCAGCAACAAGGCCACAGGAGTTACAGACGATTTCTCCCCTGTTTACATCCATATTCCAATCAACTGCAAAACATTCCTCACAAGGGCTGGTATGACCCTCTAAAGTTCGTCGCGGAGGACGTTCCAAGTCTACACCTCCATGGTATTGATTTTTCTTTGAAGACACAGGTTCCATATTTACTTGCTTCCGACTCATCACTTCTCAACTCTTAGTTAACTAGTAAACGCCGCCTTATATAAACTCCTCGTTGGACTACCCTATCACTAATGAGGTGCATGAGGCCTTTTAAGCGTAAAAAAACGCTTTAGGCGAATACAATAGTTTCTTTGTTCTACAGTTAATAAAGTAAGGTATTATTTTTCTTTTTTAATCATTTTCAGACAAGAAATTATTGAGAATTGAACAATTAAAATCTAGAGGTTGTAAGGATATAGTTCAAAGACGGTCAGCATTCCCCGCAAGATGAGGAGACTCTAATGCCAGCAACAGTCATTCTAGGTGCCCAATGGGGCGATGAAGGAAAAGGAAAGCTAGTTGACCGCCTTGCCGAACAGGCGTCTTGGGTTGTTAGATTCCAAGGTGGGAATAACGCAGGGCATACAGTTGTCATCGGTGATAAAGTACTGAAGTTCCATTTATTACCAAGCGGAATTACACGGAAAGAGTGTAATCTTGTCCTAGGAGATGGAATGGTTGTTGATCCATGGGTACTCAATAAGGAACTTACCGATTGGGAAAAATCGACAGGTGAAGATCCAAGAGGTGACAGATTGTATGTTAGTGAAAGAGCTCACATCATTCTTCCATATCATCGATTCATGGACAGTCTAGACAGCAAGATTGGAACTACTGGTAGGGGGATTGGTCCAACATATGCGGACAAGATTAACAGAATCGGTCTTCGCTTTGGAGACCTCAGTGAGATCATTAACGATGCTCAATGGATTACCTCAACAGTGGTAAGAATGAATGCATCCCTACAGGCTGCCGGTTCTGAAGATAGAGTCAGCGAAGAATCCTTGAGTGCTGATGTCAACTGGATATGGGATAATTACAACGGTTCAATCGGTAATACTGGCCTAATGGTTGACAATGCTCTCAAGTTAGGAGAACACATTATTCTGGAAGGAGCCCAAGGTTGCTTATTGGATATTGACCAAGGAACATATCCCTTTGTCACTTCCTCAGTTACATCAAGAGGAAATGCTTCACATGGTGCGGGTATTCATCCTGGCCACGTCAGCGAGGTAATTGGAATCACTAAGGCCTATATCACTCGAGTTGGTCATGGTGCAATGCCTACTGAATTAGAAGATGCGGATGGTGATCACCTCGGTACAGTGGGTCATGAATTTGGTACAACTACAGGGCGAAAGAGACGCTGTGGTTGGTTTGACATGGTGGTAATGCGCCACGCTAACCGAATCAATGGTTTCACAGGAATTGCCTTGACAAAGTTAGATGTTTTAGGCGGTCTTGAAGAAATCAAAATCTGTGTAGCATACGAACTAGATGGTAAAGAGATTCTAGAAATGCCATCTTCAGCAAGTGCAATCGCAAGATGCAAACCGATTTACATTTCAATGCCTGGATTCCCAGGGCATTCTTTGAGCGAATGGTTAGAGATTGCAAAGAAGGCTAACTCGGATGGAATTGGATTCAAGGCACTTCCAGCAGCAGCACAGAATTATATCTCTAAACTTGAGTCTTTGATGGGAGTCCCTTGCACTAGTATTGGTGTAGGCCCAGATAGAGATGCAACAATCGATCTTGTATAATTATGAGAATTGTAAAACCGTCAAGCGCTAATAGCACTTGATTGAAGGTGAAGGCTCAAAAGGGAAAGGCCCACCCGTTGGATTACAGGGGCGTTTAGCTCAGTTGGAAGAGTGCTTCGTTTGCAACGAAGATGCCAGGGGTTCAAATCCCCTAACGTCCACTTCCCTGCTAAATATCGTGCAGAAAGATTGTCCTTTACTTGGTATTCGTGTCTTTGGTTAAGTTAGTTTGATTGGCTTGCCGGCTATTCAGAAACCGCATTAACAGTTAGCACTGCCAAAACTTCAGGTCCTGAATAATCTTCTTGCTCATCGTAAGCATAGGTCAGTTTTACGGTAACTTCGCATACCTCATCAGGTTCACCATTGCATAGGTGTCTGTATTCCGAAATCATGATGCTTTCTTCAGCAGTCAACTTGTTATCATCGATGCTTTCGAGGAAATCAAAGATGCACCTACTGTCGGCCGATATAGCGTAATCAGACTGTTCATATCCACATTGAACCCACTCTCCTTCATTGATTTGAATCTCAATGTTGAAAAAGAGTATTCTATACATTGTAGACCGATCTATTAGGTCGATAACAACTAGAACATCATCTGACTCATTGGTAATATTACCCACAGCATCACGGATTTGAAATTCCGGACCTTCGTATAGATCCTCTGATGCGTATTGATATGTTGCAAATATTCCAAGCCCTGCGAGGAGAAGCATAATTGAAAGAACGATGGTTTTGATTTTACCGCGTAATTCTGCGTCCACTTCCTCGTAATCGAAATCGTCCTCATCGGTGAATTCTTCCCAATCTTCTTCATCCTCAGGGTCAAATTCCGCCCACGATTTAAATGAGTTATTGACGACGATCAGTAAACATATAGCGCTCAAAATTGCTGGATAGAATGCGTCAATAACGCTGAGTGAAGGGGTGGGGATTTGGAAACAATATACCACCAGTGGGTTGCACGCTTCCACCCACTCTTTTTCCGCAGAAAATGCAGTAAAGACAGTAAACATAAGTATTGATGTAAGAGATAAATGTGCGGCTGAAAGTCCCCACCATGGTGATTTTTTTAATAAACTCAAAGTTCCAATGGCGACCATAATTCCTGCCAAAACGATAGTTATGGTGTTGAGGGTTTGAACTGTCTTCAAGCCATCGAGCCAAATCTGGTCTTCTGGAACGGAACTTTCTGTACTCCAAAATTCATTTCTTTCAAGCATCCCGACATTCTCATCGGTCATTGGTATTGCAATGCTGTAGGTCCAGCCAATGACGGCAAGGGCAATTAAAATACCAATAATTGCAGTAAAAACACTAATATTCGGGGTTGGAACTTTGGGAGAGAATTCATCATCATCATCATCTTCATCCTCTTCATCGTATGCTTTGGCGTCAACTTTAGATTCGTGAGAATCAGTTTCATCCTCTTTCCACACAGTAAAACCATCCTCTGTCGAATGCCAATGAGTTCCATCATTGGCAAGATACCAATGAGTTCCTTCTTCATCATTGTCGAGCCATTCCCCCTCGGGAAGCTCTTCCCAAGAAGAAACATGCGTCTGCATAAATAATATTAAATCGGTTTAGTTTATTGACCTTGTCACATTATTTGAATTACTCTCGCCTCTAGCAAAGTTCTATAGGGTCTTAAAAGGTGATTAATTCTAAAGTGCCGGAAGAACTTTTATACGCACTTGGGCAAAACCATGCTTTAGGGACAAGTTCCCACACATGGTGATTAAAATGGATATAATGGAAATAATGAAATTTAGCAGCGAAGCAAAAATTACACGAATGACTTGGTGGCTCAGCGGACTTGCCATCGGTGTCATTAATATGATCTTGGGAATGGTAATTCCTGCTGGCATTGCAACAACTATCGTAGGATTACTTATCTTAGTTCCTGCTATCGCTTTCTGGGTTGCTAGACTACGTGACCGTGGACACACAGAGCCACTCGCTTTCGCACTTCGTATCATCCTCT
Source organism: Candidatus Poseidoniaceae archaeon (assembly GCA_028353405.1). GTDB lineage: Archaea > Thermoplasmatota > Poseidoniia > Poseidoniales > Poseidoniaceae > MGIIa-L1. Next base: position 21,473 of record JAOMOG010000012.1, read on the forward strand.
TCCCTTGGGGAATCATCGAATGCGGATTCCTTGCTGGAACAGAGTGAAGCCAATAGTCGGTTGCTAAATCGCAACCCATGTCTCTACTTGCAGATCCTTTACTCAACGCTGTAGCCAGTTTGTTCAAGAAGTTCCAAGAACTCCTTTTGCAGATGGTTAATTGCTCTGGGATCTCTTTCTGTACGAACTCTTTCTATTGCATCTGCCATAGATGAGCCTCGTAGCCATAGATAAATGGAAACAAATGTTCCAGCACGGCTTAATCCGCCCATACAGTGAACCACTACAGTCTCTCCTTCGGGGACACTTGTTAGTAGTGAACGAAATACCGGTTTAGCTGCTTCTAACCACTCTCTAGTAGGGACTGTAGTATCTTCAAGGGGAAGATGGTCCCAAACCATACCTTGTTCAGTAATCTCTTGAGGAAGTTCAGTTACGCGTAACAGTTCCATATCTTCGTCTGTGATTAAACTAACAACACGATCAGTTTTCAATTCTACCAAAGTTGCAACATCAATCGAAAGTTGCCGGTCCCAGCCACCCGTCCATGACACTGGCTGATACTTACCTGGGCAGAGAGTTAGTCCTATGCGGCCATTGTCTCCTTCAATAGACATCCAATTTACCTTTAGAGGATGAGTAGTGCTATTGCGCATTCAAAGACCTTCTTGACGATGCTTTTCACCGTATAAGAACATTGTATTCCATACTGAAAGGCAAACATCGTGGTATCCATTATCAGTAACGCTACTCTTGAAATTATCATAGCTCATTTGAGTGATATAACGTCCAACAGCACGCTCAACTACCATGCGGTGCAATACAACACGGAATGGATAGTCTGCAGATGCTAGGAAAATCACATCTGCATCAGGAAATAAGGCGTTGATATGGTCTGGATGACGGGCACGAACGAGTAAATGCTCTGGTTTGTCTCGATGCGCAACTATTGATAAGAAGCCACCTGATACGTATAGCCACATTCAAGCCACCTCCATGCCTACAACATTGGTTTTGATTTGTTTAGAATTAACACTTTGCGGAAAGTCATCATTTGAACTATTATCCTTTGATTCAACTTGAGGTGGTAATTGCTCGGGCATCTCCTCGTCTGGGTTGTCTGAAGGGTTAGTAAATGGCGAACGAAGTACGGTTGATCCATCGATAATCAAATTATAACCAATGCGATTGTATACATGATTGAAAATCGCAAGCGTACCCAAAACGGAACTCTTGTTAATTATCAATAATACATGCGCATTGGTGGCATCTATTGGGTGTAAGATTATTCCATTCTTTTTGTACATTTCAATTAATGGATATCCATATGAGTGCTCATGATGAATTACCTCTTTCACATATTCAACCGCTTGTTCATCTGTCGCTATTTCCATTTGCTGTATTGACAACAATGGTAGTGTCAATTTCTGGCCCCCGTTCACTTCGTATTCTCTTATTTTATCATTCATATTAGTGCCTCCTTTTGTACCTTCTTAGGTATAAATAAATGCATTCAATAGTATATAAAGAACTAAATCAATAAACGCTTATAGAGGCGCTTATTATAAGAATATATACAGTTGAGTATTAATTAACTCAGGTTGGTAAATTAAATGACTCACAGAATAGGTTGATTCCTTAACCATTCCAAATCGGAAATGTATAATTGTCGAATATCATCTAGTCCTAGAACCAACATTGCTAATCGTTCTAATCCCATTCCCCAAGCTAGTACTGGGGTTGTGATTCCTAATGGCTCAGTAACCTCCGGGCGGAATATGCCAGCTCCACCCAGTTCTAGCCACTTTCCTTTCCATTTGACCTCAACCTCAAGACTTGGTTCAGTATATGGGAAATAAGCAGGGCGAACTCTAACTTCAGGACAACCCATCTTGGCATAGAATGTTTTGAGAGTGGTGACCAACATTTGCAGATTAGCTCCTTCTTCCATTATGATCCCCTCTATTTGGTGGAACTCTGGTAGGTGAGTTCTGTCTATTGCTTCCTTGCGGAATACTCTGTCAACTGCGAAAACACGACATGCTTTGTCTGGATTGCGTGAAAGATACTGAATTGTATTGACTGTTGTATGAGTTCTCAATAATCCACGCTTACTGACCTCATTGGAGTAACTTCCTCCCCAGCCGGTTGAACCAGTATCTCCTCCATTGAGGTGTATCTCCTGCCAAGCATCAAGGATATTCTGAGGAATGTCCATCTCTGCTGGATTGTCCAAGTAAAATGTATCTTGCATCTCTCTTGCTGGGTGGTCTTGAGGAATAAATAATGCATCCATATTCCATCCTGCAGTCTGAACGTAATCATCAACAATTTCTGAGAAGCCCATCTCCAAGAAGGTGGCTCGAATGCGCTCAATTAGAGCTTGCATTGGATGACTACGGCCACTCGCTGGCGTAGAGGATGGTAATGTCACATCGAATGAACGATAATCAGCATCACGCCAATTTTCACTTTGTAATAATTCCGTAGTGATCTCACTAATCATCTCGCTCTCTTGTAACTGTTGTGAACTCACTGCATTACCAGCGACGGTAACATTCCACATTCTTGAAGTCGTAATTACACTTTCAATTAGATTACGGCGACTCTTGAAATGCTCTAGTAACTCGGCATCAAGAGATTGTTCTAAAGCGGGAAGGCCTGCGATGAATTCGCTTCTTTTAGCAATTTCAGCATTGACTACATCCGCATCTGCTACGACGAACTTACCAGCCTCAAGACTAACACCCAATCGCTTCAACAAACCAACACCAGGACCTGCTTCATGACGCTCAAAAGATTGCTGTAGATTCTGCATTGTCGCTTCATCGGTTGAACATATCCAATTCCACAATCTTGCTTCTAGCAATCCATTTTCGATTGCATTAGCACCTTCGTTAGCCAATCTAATCTGAATAGAAGAAGTCTCTTTTGTTTTAGCTAATTTCTTGTTGGTTAACCCATGTCCAGCAGTAACAGCAATCGCTTGGTCTTGCCAATTACATGCTTGTAATATTTCTTCAAGAGTCCATTTCTTAGCAACATCGCCTTGGATGACGCCTAACATGCGACGCTCGGGATTGAGTAGCGCATGCCCTTCCATGACTTTTGCAATTGAACCACCGCCTTCAATTAATCGGTTGTTGATAGTACACTTTGCACCAATTGAAGATGTTTACAAAGTTTTCAATTGAATCTATTATTCATTCTTCTTCATCTAACCAAAGGAATCTCTCGCATGAAACGCATGTATATGTTTGAGGTCTTTTTCCATTAACTACTTCGATATGGGCACAAGAACCGCAAAGAATTGATGTTGTAATTGGTTGATCAATCGTAGTGTCAACTCTGTACATAACCCGTCCAGCATCCGGCATTCCTTCACTACTGGGAAGCCATTCTCTGATTTCTTTCTTTGACATGCTGTAATCACTTTTGGTACTCATTCCAATAATGAATAATACAATTCCACAAATACCGATTGTACCTGCAAGAGTGAATATTCCAGCCACAGAAAAGAATGCTCCAAATACAATACAAACAATACCTGAAAGAATGAAGTTTTCACGGGGGTTACGCATCAATTCACCTCCTTCTATGCCAGTGCATTGGCCAATGCTTCTGCAACTCGTGGTATTTGTGAAAGAGGAACTGCACATAGGCCAATGCGCACTCCTCCAGTAAGTGGAACTAGGTAGACATCCTGTTCTGCACACGCTTCTGCAAGTGCAGCAGGGTCATCGCTTTCTATCCATGCAAAGAATCCATCCATTGTTGGATTGAGCGGAACTCCCAGTTTAGAACAGGATTCAGTTAGTACATTTCTTCGAGTGACCAATAATTCCCTCAATCGATCTCTTTCTCCAGCCCATGCTGCACCAGATTGCTCATCTGCATGCATTATGCTGACGGTGTATTGTGCAATACGAGGCGCAGCTGACCAAGTTTGGCGCCCAGTAACTCCCATTACGGTACCAATTTTTTCTGTGACTGCAGAGTCTGGATGTAAACTGACAAGTGCTCCGGTTCTCAAACCATATATTGTATGTGATTTTGATAGAGAGATTGAAATTGTTATCAATAAATTCTCAGGCCATGGCATTCCACTGTTTAGAGCTTCAGCAATCGTTTCAGCCCAGCCATGAGGTTCATCAGCATAGAGGTGGTATGCAGCATCTAAGAGTAATGTATGACCAACATTTTCATTGACGTTAGCACTTTCCATAAACGCATCTAAGAGTGCCATTCTTCCATCTGCTGTCATCGACAAACCTGTCGGGTTGTGAGCAGGATCGTTTAGCCAAGTCATTACTTTGTCTTGTTCTTGGCATAACTTTGCCAATTCAGATTTGAAACCTGTAATATCAACATATGGTAAATCTGAATCTTTAGATGGTAATAGTGGATAACTTGCGTAGGACAAACCGCAACCGTTGAGGAATCCTTTGTAAGGCCCCCAATGTCTATCTCTAAGAAGTACCTTATCTCCTCTATTTGCAAAGTTTGCTGCTGCGAGGTAGAGTGCTCCTGAGCCACCAGGTGTAGCAGTAGCGGTAGTGGTTATTCCAAGCCCTTCTAATTCAGCACGGCTTTCACCGAGTGCCAGCGTAACAGCGAGGTCTAGGAATGATGGCAAACCCTTGAGTGGTGCATAAGCGGCGATCTCAACCGGTGGTGCTTGGCGAATAGCCGCATCTACGACTTGATTAATCGCTAAAGTACCATCATCTTCCAATAATGCACCAATAGTTCCGTTTACGGCATCAGCGCCAGAAGCAACCGCTTCTTGGAAACGAGCCCACCAGCCAAAAATAGTGTCGTTTCCGACTTTGGTTTGGGCATATGGGTTCAGCAATCCAACGCCTGCTTCTTCGTCCATAACCCGCCCAATGCAGACATCCTCTTTGAGTTGCCTCTTCTACAAGTAGCGAAGGAAGTGAGAAAAAGCGACATTTCGCGTAATAGTTTTTCAAATTAACAACATTCTCTCACAACGATTGCAACCACTTTATTCAAGAAGGGGAGGCAACTCGCCCACCTTGTCGCCAACGTAGCATAGCTGGTAGTGCTTCGGATTTGTAATCCGACGGTCGGGAGTTCGAGTCTCTCCGTTGGCTCCTTATCATTCGCGTTGAGCGAGAAATCCTAGAATTCCGAGTTGACGGATTCTTATGCTTTCTTTTTATTCTCATCCGAGTTCAATATTTACCACAAACTGAATGACTGATACGATGTCTTGGGATGAGTTGACTTCAGTGGATGAATCAACTTTTATACCAACTGCAGGTGAGTAAGGGTATGTGGAGAGCCGGTTCATTATTGGTTCTTCTACTCTGTTCATCCAGCCTTGTTGGCTGCTTGGCCCAAAGTGAAAATGAAACGAAGTTCGAACTCATAGTCGAAGCAAGCACAATGAACGGGACTGTCGTTGAGTCGTACTCCGAGGGTGAACAAGTGTCTTGGTCAAACGTGAGCATTGATTTTGATTTCTCAAAGACAACGAGCAAGAATAGTTTGGTGACTTTCGGTATTGACCTTATGGATGGGAGCACCCCTGTTACAACGGATGCTTCAACAAGTTCGACCGTTTCAATCGAATTCTTTGAACATGGAATCTACAACATTACTGCCTATGTGGTCGATGCTTCAAACTTGCAACTCAACACTTCACTTGAGATTCAAATCGATTTGCGTATCGACTGGATTGAATCAAACACAAATGAACCTCAAACATTGAGGTACAATCCGAACCCAGCCAATGGTGGTGTGAAACCACTGTTTATCGTCATCAACTCAACCATTGAAAACCCAACTCTTCTTGATGGAGTTGGGGTTGGTGGACGGTCTGTTGAAATCTCATGGAACATTGCTGATGAGTACAACGATGTCTGTCAGAGTAAAAGCAGTCAGGTGAATGATGGTGAATCGGTGACTTGGGACACTATTCATTTCAGCACGTACCTTGCCCATGAATTAAGAATCAATTATGAAGATGGACAGGATTATATTTCTGTGCAGCAATCAGTTTCGATTTTATATTCAGACGATAGTTCTTGAACAGAATTCGACGATTCAGTTCATCTCGTCAAAGCCTCAGCATTGTGCCTTTGATTTCAGTACAGATTACACATGCAGTTCGTACAGAACAGTTGTTGATGATTGAGCACCGTAAAGCGAATCCTCAAAGAAGGTGTAGTGACAGCCCCCCACATGGTAGCACAGCGTCTTGACGGCAAGGCTTGCGCAGCGAGTGTCGAGGAAGAACTGCATGCTCGTATTTCAACTCTAAAGCAAGCAGGAATAATTCCACATCTTGCAGTATTAATCGTAGGGGATGACCCAGCGTCTCATGTATATGTTGGATCTAAGGTCAAAGCTTGTGAAAGATTAGGAATCAAATCAACCCATATTGAATTAGCAAGTGATAGTAGTGAAAATGAAGTAAGGGATATCATCAATAAACTAAATGCAGATGAATCATTACATGGCATTTTGGTTCAATCACCTCTTCCAAAGCATATGGATGAAGAAGGATTAACCGATTTAATTTCACCAAACAAAGACGTCGATGGTTTTCATCCAGAAAATCTTGGAAGATTGGTACAGGGGCGAATGGATGGCATGTTGCCTTGTACTCCAAGTGGTGTAATGCGTATGCTCAAGTGGGCAGGAATTGAAACATCAGGAAAAAGTGCAGTTGTTCTCGGTCGCTCACGAATTGTTGGTAATCCTATGGCCTTGTTACTTGGAGCCAAAGGTGTGGATTGCACCGTTACAGTCGCACATTCAAGAACAGTTGACAGTAGAGATGTTTGCTCAAAAGCAGATATTCTAATCGCTGCAGTTGGTAGGGCTGAAATGGTTACTGCGGATTGGGTCAAACCGGGTGCTGTTGTTGTCGATGTTGGTATTAACCGTGTAGATGATTCAACCCGAGATAGGGGATGGAGATTAGCTGGAGACGTGGATTCGAGTGTTGCGGATAAGGCTGCATGGTTATCGCCTGTTCCTGGTGGTGTTGGACCAATGACAATTGCAATGTTGATGGAAAACACTGTACGTGCAGCAGAGATGAAATAATCACGCTGGAAAACCCTCTTAGGTTCAGTCTTACCGTATCGTATTGATAGCATGGACCACAGAGCCCCTCGTCTTGTGATTATTGCTAGAATAATCACTGTAGTCTCCCTCATAGTTCTAATTGCTAATTTCAAATTGAATCTAATTGGCAATGCTGGCTGGAGGGTTGAGGAAAGCGCCATTACCATTACAGCAATCATTTGGGCAGCAATTGCATGGTGGGCGAGTAGGGAAAGAGAAATTCCACAATTTGATACAAAGTTAACATTCGAACAACAGATTCAATCTTTTGAAGACATGCCTACAAAGGTTCGTTCCTCAGCAACTACAATGGATCAATATGGATTTGAAACAGTTGGTTCTAATCCTCAAACATCTGCTATAATTCATTCCATTCTTGGACAATCTAGTGCTAACGAACAGCAAAATATCCAACAAGCAATTGGCACATTAGGAGTTGTAGAAAGTGAACAACCGATCGTATTGGCGCCGGTTCAGGAAGTTATTGAAGCACCAGTTCAACAAATAAATCAGCAACCGGTTGAGGCAGCAATTGAATCAGCACAAGTAATTGAAAACCAACCATCTAGGGTAAATGTGGAGAGAGTAGCACTACCTCATGAGAACCCAGAAAAGATAACTTCACCGATTCTTCCTGGGTTGGAAGAAGACCGAGTTTTCGTCAGTGAAGGAATTGCTCAGATACCATTACCCGATTTGGATGAATTTTTTTCCACCCTTCCTCCATTGGATGAACTATCTCAAGAGGATAGCGGATCTGAACAAAAGGTGACATCGGATTTAGAAAACTTATTACCGTCTCTTCCAGAATTACCAGAACTTGATTTGAAACCTCATCAGGAATTACCACCAGCGGTTGCAGTTATGACTACAGCGACTCCTGAATTACCGGACTTAGATGATCTATTCTAATAACACAACTTGAAAAACGTTTGATTGGAGGATTGGTAATGATGCAATGGAGTGAGCGCTACGACCTTCACGGTCACTCAACTCATTCAGATGGAGAACTGAGTGTAGCGCAACTTGCACAAAAAATTGCATCTGAAGGGGTTGAAGTTTGGGCCTTGACCGATCACGATGTCATCAGTGGTTGGAAAGAAGCAAGTAAAGAAGCAAAACAAAGAGGCATAAGATTCATTCCAGGGGTAGAAATTACTTGTATTCCCGGTTTACCAGCACAAACAACTATTCTGGAGAAAGAGGGAAGGGATAGGTCTACGACATCATGGCATTTACTTGCTTATTTTCCAAACCATAACCCTGATGTTAATTCACAATCAATTAGTGTTTTTAGAAAGTGGCTAGAGCCATTTGCTGAAGGTCGTATTGGAAGAATGAAGCGAATGGTTGAGAAAGTCAATGAATTGGGAATGGTGATTGATTTTGAGGCTGTAATGGCTAGGTCTAGTGGTGCCGTTGGAAGGCCACATTTGGCCAAGGAAATGATAGAAAAAGGCTATGCTAATTCCATGCAACAAGTCTTTGATGAATGGTTAGGAGATGGTTGCCCTGCTAGCGTTGAAAAAATAAAACCAACGATTGCTGAAGCGGTAAATGTGATTCATGCAGCAGGTGGAATCTGCTCATTAGCTCACCCCATATATTACGGAATAGAAAGCAATGATTTACTTTCCTTTATCCAAAACATAGGAGTTGACGCAGTAGAAGCATTTCACCGTTCTCATCCAGATAAATACCGTATGGAATTGTTAAACGGTGCCCAAAAAGTAGGATTGAAAGTAACATGTGGTTCCGATTATCATGGTCCTAGTTACCAAGCAAGGCCTGGGCATATGGCGGTTCCAAGTTCATCTTTGCCCGAACAAATAATTTGAATATTATTGCTCTCTTGTGATTGTATCAATCACTAATGCTACCTCGAATAGCAAGATTACTGGAATTGCAACCAAGAATAAACTGAGAGGGTCGGGTGGTGAAAACAATGCACCCATCACAAAGGAAGCAAACCAAATTTGGCGGCGGTATTGTTTGATTTGATTTCTATCCACAATACCAAATCTCAAAATCAGTAATGTGGCAACTGGTGCCTGGAAACCAATAATAGATGCTATGGCCAAATTTGTGATGAAACCAACGTAGCCAGATAATCTCCAATCAGTGGATAAGCCCGCATTTTGTGCATCGTTTGTTAGGTATTCAAGCAGCATTGGTGTCAATAATTCCCATGAGTAATACAAACCTGAAATTGACAATAAGAGAATTGCCACTGTTGTAAGTAAAATGGTCGGAGCAGTTTTTGGTATTGAATAATTTAATTCCGCTAACCTTTGCTTCAGTGTTGGCGACTTTAGGCCTTCAAAGATTCCGAAATACATCAATGTTGTAATGACGAAAAACACTCCGACACCCATTGCAATACGTAGTTGTAGCATGATGAATTCTACTGGTGAAATAACGATGATTTCTACACCATCAGGCAATCTACTCGGCTCGATTAGCCAAGTGATCAATTCTCTTGTAATCGGAAATCCAATTATTATTCCAAGAATGAACACAAATCCTATACTTTTCATTTTTAGTCTCAAGAATAATCTTGATTGTTTGAGTAATTGTCCGCCTGGACTATCCATCAAATCGTCCACAGCACTTACCAAGTCACTGCTATTTGACATGATATCACCATTACTCTGCTTCAATTATCTCCTGCTCCCACAGGTGACTTGGAGTTGAATCAATTAAACTGCGCTTGTATTTCTTCAAGCGGTATAATCTATGTATTACGAATCCTGTAATCCAAAGAGAAGGTAGTGAAAGCAATACTGCTTTCCACATTATATCTTCGTGGTAGTCATTGATGATGCGAACTTGTACAACTTCATTTTCGCTCGAGCCATTACTATTGCCAGGGTTATGCATAATGATGAGATGGTAATTATTAGGGGAATCTATTTCAAGCATCAAAGTTGATTGAGGTTCCACAGTATAATATTCGCCTAAAGTCTTCATGATCTCCCAATCAATAGATCCATCCTCCATGGCAGGTTCACTCATTTCAACAATGATCACAACAACCTCTAATGTAATACTTTCATGAAGATTAGTTAGATTTGATGAGACGCTCGAACCTGGATTGAACTCTTGAATTATCTCAAAGGTTGAATCATCGGCTCCGAGCTGATAGGAGATTCTTGAATCTGCTGTTTCAGATTGGATGTTTACAGACATCAAAATGACAGTGAGCAATAATAGAGCAGCAACACCTTCAGCGAATACATGCCGCCATACCTTCTTTCTAGTAACTCCCTTGAACATCGGCCCGAAATCATTACGAAGGCGTGGTTGTAAGTGATGGATAAATAATGCACCAATTGCACCAATAATGATTCCGAGTGGAATATCAACAACCCAATGGATTCCGAGATAGAGAATTGTGAAAATGAACAATAATGTGTTTATTGCAACGAATAAATGATATGGCCAGTGGCGCCATTCAGTTATTTTTATTCCCTTTTCCTTTACGTGCAAGTAATTGAGATAGAGGATACCAAATGGAATTGCGACATGTAAACTCGGAACGGCATTATCCAGAGGGTCATGCAAAGCATAGAACGAACTATACCAGCCGTCATGATACAATAGAGCATCCATATTGGGGATCCAAGAAGAAGTAACTTCTACATTGAAAAACAAGTAATATGGTACAGCGAGAGCATAAATGAGTAAATAATTCAAAGCAACCTTATCAGTCATGTCGCGGTCATCGGTAAATGCAAAGTATACTGTAGTTACATAAATTAAGAATAGATATACGAATAGATAATGGAAGTTTAGAAAATCGGTTAATGCATCATTTTGGAAAGCATCTTGAATCCACTTTGTAAAATCTCCTTCAATTGAATATACTAACTCAGTCCAATGTCCAGTTTTTATTTTGATAGGTTCATTTATTGTATCAGTTATTTGTTTCCATTTTATGATGACAATATATCCAAGGGCGTGAATATAGTATCGCTTATCATGAAAAGTCTGGGCCCATTGACGCCAAGGGACCCTCATTTCTGGACGGTGCAGGGTGAACAACCAGCAAATGATTGGAGTGAGGATTACAATCATCAGCATCATGATTGTATATGGTTCCATGGATGTATGGCAATGCCACCTCTCTTTAGCAGTTGCCACAGTATACAGGGGCGGAATTAGCAGTTTGGCATTAATCGATGATATTCATTAGATGTACGATTATGAATCTCATCGCGAGATACGATGCTTTTTACTTAACTTGAAAAGATAATCTTTCAAGGTGTAGCGCATGGACAGCATGGGGCGGGAAGATGTATTGCCAAGAACCGGAAAATACATTGAAGAGTTTGCGTCATGGAATTAGCTTTTTTGACGGTATCGAATTTGATATCAGGATGACGTCCGATAACCAATTAGTAGTTCACCACGACAGGGATGTATCTATTCTACAAAGTCGCTTACAAGGTAAAAGTAAGTGGGTTGAAGCATGGACCTTAGCAGATTTAGAGGCGGAAGGTTTTGTCTCTTTCAGAGGAATGTTAGAAGATCCAGTTATCCGTGAGAATTGGGTGGAAAAAGGAAAAATGGGATGTATTGAGATAAAACGTCCTCATCCTAATGCACCGATGGGTGGAGGATTCTTTTCACGAAAGAAACATAATCAGCATGTTGCCAACATTATCAAACTGGCAGACAAAATCCTTGATGAATTTAATGTTCCACATGAAAACATGATCTATTACGCTTTTCACAAGGGCATGAAACAAAGTACACAACTAGCCAAAACCCTGCGTCCTTGGGCAGCTCTAATTCCATACATCTCTCCATATGGAAACAAAACGACCCAGCGCATTCAAAGTTTTCCAACATATATTTCAACACCATTTTCATCATTGATAAAACAACACAATACTATGGGAAGCGCAATGCTACCATGCGCGATAGAGTATTTTGTCGCTCCATACAACAAGTTGCCTTTTGGTAAAACTATTGGATTAAAAGGTAAGAATTTACATAACCTAAACAAGTTACGTAAAGGTATGCCTACATATGTTTGGCCAACCAAACCTGTCAATGAGAAATTGATACTAAATGCTGGACTTACCGGGTTGAGCGATAATGCAAATCACGAATTGACATGGCTGCCAACAGGTCATGCGCGCTGGGTAAACCCTGGTACACAGCCACTGGATAAGCAACAACAATTATTGTTAGATTCTGCTACAGAAGAAAATCATTTAGAAATATTGAAACAACTCAAACTTGAAGTTCCTACTTGGGCAGATTGCGATGATGCAAGGAGAAAAGATTTAGTTTCAATGTGGAAAGAAACCTGGAACTGGAAAAAAACTGTTGACGAACTGTTACAAGATGCAAGTGGTTCTTCACCGCCATGGCAAGTACCACGGTTAATTGGTCACAGGGGTTCAGGAAAAACATCCCGTCCAGTCATAGGACAATAATCACTCGACGTGACGTAACGTTTGTTGTTCTGCATAATACTTTGGACGGTAAAGTGGAGTACCTTTTCCATTGCGGAATACAGTGCGCTCATCTACAATTTGTGCTCCGATTCCCATTACACGGGCCCAGCCAAAGAAGGTCGTGTAGTAGGTTGGGTCTTCAAGGCCAACATGGTGGAGTAAAGCTCCACTCGCAATGTCCACATTTGCATTTGGATTACTAATTTTTGGATTTTCAGCAAGGACTCTAGGTGCAACTTCTCTTAGAGTGCGAATAATTTTGAAATTCTCATCATTTGGACAGATTTCTTCTCCAAGAGCAAATTGAGCAGTAGCCCTTGGGTCTTCACTACGAAGAACTGCATGGCCAAAACCGAATATTGGTCGTTTTTCTGCTAACTCTCCACGTACGAAACGCTCAACTTCTACAGGATCACTTGTGCCTATTTTGAGAACAAACTCGAGACATGATTGATTTGCCCGTCCATGTAATGGTCCACTTAGAGCATTCATTGCTCCCGCCATAGCGGAATACACTGTCGCTTTACTAGAGGCAATTGCTTTGCCGGTAAATGTTGAGAGGTTTCCTCCACCATGATCCATATGTAAGACTAGATATGTTGCAATTACTCGCTCCATTTTGTCATTATCAACTTCGTCTAGGTCTAAGGTTGAAACAAATCTTTGAACCATACTCAACGATGTATCATCAGCAGGAATATCCTCGTCTCGACCTTCTCTGACCCTGTGCATTAGGCCCATGATGCGAGGCATGCGAGCAATTAGATTCATTGCATCTTCTTTCCAATCACCAGTAGTCTCCCACATTCCGATTGTATGAATTGCAACACTGAGCCAGTCCATTGGATGCCCGTATTTTGGTAGAGTTCTAAACACCGCTACTAGATCACCTGGAATTTCAGCTCTCTTTGCTAAGTCTTCGCGAATCTCCACAGATTGTTGAGGATTTGGTAATTCTTTATTGAATAATAGATAAACAATATCCTCTGGTGAAAAATTAGTTAATTCGTTAATAGGATATCCACAGTAATGAACTCCTTCAGTAGGGGTGACAAATGATGTACGGCAGGTTCCTACTGGGACTCCACGCAATCCTGTGTTTAGATGGGCATTAGTTACTTCCAAAAGAACCTCTTCGTCGCTCATTAATTTCCCTCCAATGCAACGGAAAAGCCACACTCATATAAGTGCGGTCCTAATTTGAATACTTACTAGAGGTTGGTGTTGCTAAAAACACTTAATGTGTTTGACTGACATTGTTATTTTATTTTTTACCCTTCACCGGCCACTGACGAAACCCTCTACTCGATTCACGATCTGAAAAAATTTGTATTCTAATGCTATTACCATCGATCAATATTACATCCTCTGCAGTAAGCCCGGGACATTCCTCAACTACTCGATTCCACGACCTTTCAGTTGCAAGGTTTTCACCCCACCAAGGAAATGCTGCACATTGTTGAGGTCTTACTTTGTAGATAGTGCATTGCTTGTTTTCATCTAAATTAATACAGATCTCATCTTCAGCTCTACTTTGTAAAATATATCGGCCATCAATTGTTTGTTTGCAATCTCTTTTCAACCAACTTTCGACATCCATTCCATGGTGTTCAGAGATTCTCAGTGCGTCCTTTTCTGATAGATAGACAATTCCGCCGGGTTCATCACAGCACCGGCCGCAATTTGATTGACATTTGAACGGAACCCCGTCCATCCACCATGGTTTCATTCCTCTTCACCTGAACTTTGGCCTGCAATATGTAGTGCTAATTCCGGAGGTTTATCGATATGATTTTCATTGGTGCTTTTGGGAGTTTTTATTACTCGAACTATTTTTTCCTTAACAGGTTGTTTTACTACCTTAGAATCTAGTGCACTATCATCTAATAAATCTGTCATGTCGATATTTTCTGCCTGAATATTCCATTCTCCTTCAGGTTCAAAACTATCCAATGATTGTTCGTAACTATCAGTATTCTTTACAACTTTTTTTGGGCTGCGGCGAGTAACCTTTCTCTTTGATTTCCCCTTTCTTCTCTTAGCGACTCGCCGAGGTTTAGCGTCTTCTTCAAACGGTGGAAGCTCTTCTCTAGTTGGATCAATTGCAACTAATTTTTCTTCAAGATGACGTAATTCATCAGCGATAGCAATTAATTCTTCAATATCTGCACTACCCGCTTTTTGTGCTAATTCTAGCATTTTATCCTCAAGGTCACTAAGGAGTATTGAATTATTAAACACCTCTAATTCTGCATCTCTTATTCTAGAATCAATCCTATCATCTAATTCGGTTAAAATATCTGCAGCTCGGCCATAATCTCGTTCTTCAATACGATTAGGTCGTGCAATTAAATGCTGCTCATTTTCGTTTACACTCAGCACGGAAGGTGCTTCGGGTGTTAAATCCTCAAGTGTTGTATGAACAAACTTTTCAAGCATTTCCCCACCATCCAATGACATATCATTTGCATCCCATTGCGGTGGCTGATAATCATCCTTTTCCGGTTCAGGAATATTACGAACTAAGTCAATTCCGCCAATATCATGAACAGAATAGACTGTGTCGACTGCATCAGTAATCAACCGAGTTGCGATATCATCTACATTGTGGCGAACGATTTCATCTTGAATTTCAGATTGATGCAGTATTTCATCCCGTAATGTGCGAATGACATCTTCTCCATCGAGTATATCGTCTCCGGATTCAATCGCAAGAGCAATCTTATCAAAATTAGCAATAGTACTTCTCCAACCGATTTGATTGAAGGTGACAATGCTGGTCATCTGCCCATCATCTAGCATTAGGTTCCTTGAACCAGCTAATCTTCTTGTAAACATTACCAGGCTTGTAGCAGTTGGAATTTGCATATGAGTTTGAGCAGAATTACGGCAGATATCCCAAAGACGGGAAGAAGGCCATTCATCTGGAGACTCTACGCTTGTGAGAATCACATGTACTCCTAAGTTTATTGCGTGGTCGATCATTATTCCAATCTGATTGGCCAAATTGATATCATCTGCAATAATATGAGCATCGTCAATCGCCAAGAGACTTGCCCCAACTAGTGCTTCTTGCCAATCGTTAGGGAGTGTTTCCATTCCAATCAAATCAACAGCACTGATGAGAAATACCAACCCCTCCATTCTTCTAGCTATGCCTTGCGCAGTTGCGTGAATTAGATGTGAGCGACCGGTTCCGCTTTCACCAATAATAAGTAGCGGATTAAGGCTAGTTCCAGGAGAGTCCACAATTGATTCACAGGCTCTACTGGCGTGAGAGTTTTCAGAGCACACAAACCATTGTTTGAATGTACGTTGTGTATCGATTCGCAGTGGTTTAGGCCAAGCTGCTTTAACTTGTAATGAGCGGCTGTGGTGATAAATTGAATCTTCTTTAACCGCTGCTAATTCATCAGGAAGTGCATTGGTTACTCTCCCTCTCTGTCCATCTAGGACGCTTAGCCAAATTGGCCTTGCATCACTTTCTATTCCTACATATTGATCTTCTGAATCCATATCTAATGCTAATTCCTCCGACTTCAATAGGCTAATTTCTCTTAATGATTTAATTCTCCTTGCAGCAATGCTAGCAAAGTCATGGCCGTCATTTTGCAGATTTATCACCGGTGTGTGGCCTCTACTATCAGTGCCTAAATTTGAATCAGCAATCAAATCAAAGGTTGGCCTTTGGGCTACACCGGTTCGCTGCAAAATACTGCTATGTCGTGTATCGGCAACTGTAGATTTTCCAAGCAGCCTATTCATTCTTGATAACGGTAATTTTGGTTTTTCTTGTTTTACAGAAGTTTCCCGCGGGAACTGTAGGCTGTTGACACCATTTTGAATTAATTGATTCTTGGCCTTCTGTATTGCAAGGTCAAGTCGTTCTTTCCTGCCAATCATACTCACTGGCCTCCGTAGCGTTCAATGGCATTCCCTTCTTTGTCATATAGGGTACTACTGTCAAGTATTCTTTTTGAACCTAATTCTTTCCATTCTTCTACGACAACATCAATCGTTTTTGAGGATTGAGAACGACTTGCAGATTCTCTCATATCTTCCTCATTTTGCCTTATCGGATTAATTGAATCTAGGGCCATGGATGGAGTAAGTTTTGTTTCAGTACCAATGGGTCTGATGTCGTCTACTACGTCCAATACATTAGGCCCTCCGCTAGTTGGCGGTAGAGTTGCAATATGTTTGGCAGCCAATTGAACAGATGCCTGTTGAAGTTCTAAATCCTGCTTAGGAGATACAGGTTTGAATGTGCTATCAAGTGCTTTTCTTTGGATGATATCTCGCTCCTTTATTGACCTGAAAAGATGTTTTTCAGGTTGTGCAGTAATTGTGAGTTCTGGAAGGTCTGGAGAATCTTTAGCAACTTGAATTGCAGCATTTGCTTGCATTGTATGCTTTCTATTGGTGATCGGTGGGAGATTGACACTCTTCTTTGTTCTCTTTACAATAGTGGCTTTTCTCGGACCAGTTGTTTTAGTTGGAATTTGTTTTTGAATTGGAAGTTGCTCAATTACTGGGTTTGAGACAGAATCTAAATTCTCTTCTTCAAGAGTCTGTTGCGCAGCTATCGGTTGTACTCCTTTGGCGGCAGATTTCTCAATAGTTTCTCCACTGTGGAATGTTGGAGTCCAATCATCGCTTGGTCCTTGCGCACTAGGTGGAGTTGTAGATTGGGAAGTTTCGTTTTGCATCATTGATTCAATTTCCGAATCACCAGCCCACTCTTGCATCATTGCAGATAGGTTTCCTGTAGCATCGCTAATCTCTTGAGGGTCTAATGATTCTTCACCACCAGATATTCCATGCATAGAATCAGCTGCACTTGCCGGTGATTGTAAATTAACTGCTAATACCTTTTTCAATTGAGATTCTATCCATAGGACTTCATCTTGGTCGGGAGTCATACAAATTGGATGGTCTAGTAATAGATCATCTTCTAGCAACCAGTGGTCTAGGGTTTCTGGTTTTACCACATCTAACTCACGAGTCAATAATTGCCTTTTGGATAAGTTGAATGCAGTTAAGTCGGCAGTGGAAAGGAATAAGTGATCTTCTAATTTCACTCCATCGCAAATATCTCTGATCATTCCAATCATTCGCTCATCACCATGGATGCTGGCCAAATATTCTAATCCCTCAAAAGCAACTACTGCTCTCTTATTAGCCCACAAAAAAGCGTCAATTTTCATTCTAATTGTCTCTAGGGACGGATCGAGTGAGTTATCAGTTTCTGCATTACTTAGCCATGAACACGATTCAATCGGCAAATCATATTTTACATTCAATTCTTCTACTTCGTAACGAGAAATAACAAGAACTGGTCTTCCATGTGTTGCTAAATCACTAGTTAATTGGAATAATTTTGCTGGGTCTTCACTATCATAAATGAGTGCTTGGCCTGGACTCAACATCTCTACAATGCCGCCATGCCGTTCAAGCATCGCCTTGCTTTTTTGACGGATGAATTCAGGTGTCTCAACTGAAGGTTCTAATTCTGGCAGTCTTTCTTCACGCTTCCATGTGGATTTTAGAATACGTGATTTTGTCCACCACTCTCCTTCTCCCTCTCGGTGATTCGAAATATTCTCGGCCTCAAGGTCAAGATATGCTGCCGGGAATAATTTAGCGATAACATCAACATCCTCTATTTCTTGTACGTGAAGTGAAATTGTAGCATCAAGTGCCGAACAATCACTTTCAATCTCAAGTAATGCCTCCAAACCGGTAAGTAGGTTATCTGCTTCATGCAGGGCTAAGATTGGTTTCCCTTCTCTTAGAACTATTTGGCTGATTCTAGGCATTATCCCCTTAGGTCGGCGTTCAATTCGGATGTGTCCTGAACGACCAAGTCTAGCCATATCATTGGTCAAACGAGCCAATATGTCAGCACCGCCGCGGCGAGATTCAACAACTTCCCCCTGCGCTAATTCAACCATTTTAACACACCCCGTAGGGGTGAACTCGCACTTACCGTTATTGAAGGGTGCGGATAAAATAGATGCTACAACGAAGTTCTTCGCCATCGTTGGTAATAGCCATCAATAATTTAGCAGAGATATATTTTGACTCATAACCTTCAAATGGAATTAGATAATGGTTAGTTTGATGGCTTTTGATTCATTTAACGACCCGCCATCAACAACCAAAGTTTACTTTGAAACGATGGTGGCTAAACAATCGTATTTAGACAATTCCAAAATGCCGAAATTAGCAATAATTATCACCCTGATATTATGTTCATTATTTTTCCTATCAAGGCCATTTGAATTAGCCAATGCAGTATTGCCTATATTGCTATTTTTTGCTATTGCAATACCGATCATCTTGATTATTGAAAGAGATAGGAATATTCCATTTTCAGTAAATTTCAATCATCCTTTGATGAGCGATGAACCAATGGGTAAGGCTCAAGTCTTTGTTTGGCTATCATCGGATAAGAAATGGGTCTTATTGCAAGAAATGAGAGTCCGTTTAGCCACGAGCGCTCTACTTGGTGGATTAGATCTAGTCTATGATGATGAAGATTATACAAGGATTGGCCATTTTACTAATAAGAAAAAAACCACAACACAACTTAGACGTTCAATAGCGCTATTAAATCAAGCAATTATATTAGCAAATCTCTGCAATGATGAGGATGCTGAAGAATCAAGTATTACGGATGATATTGAAAGGAGACAAAGAGAGAAGCAAGAAAGTGAATTACTTCAGCGATCTTGGCTAGAAGAAGAACAAGAGATTGAAGTTGAAGGCCCTCTGGCTAAATTTCTTAACAGAGAATAAACCGTATAATGCGTTATTGACTCACCTCTATATTCAAAAACCTAATCTTAGGCCATTGAACTAATGAGTACTTCTTCGGCATGGGAAAAACGCCTCGAATCACTTGATGCGAGTGAGAGAGACACTCTTCTCGGAACTTCACTTTCCCGTCGCTTCACAAAATTGCCTTTGTGGCTATCTCACCCAGCTAATATCGGTGGTTTTTATGGGATGTTAGTATCCATTGCAATTATCCTTCCATACAAATTTGCACAATCAGGTTCTGGATGGGTTAGCGGATGGTTATTCCATTCTGCGTTATTGGTCGCTGCTTGTTTGGTATTGGGATTGGTTTCAATTCTATTAGTAGGGCTGTTCAAACGGTTCCCGATTTCACCACCGCGTGGAATTCTCTACCCTATGCCATTTATCGGATTTGCGTTATTGACCATTGATAGAACTGATATGATGCAAATACCATCGCTCATTTCGTGGTTCCTGTTACTATTGCCTGGACCAATGTATGTCCATTTGTCTTGGGCTCCAAGGTGGAGATTACTGTGCATGATAGAAGATGGAAAAGATCCATTTGCTGAAATGACCAAAATTGAAGATGAACCTAAGCATGCTGAATTGATGGTTGGTCAGGATAAAGAAATGCTCGAAGTTGTCGATACATTTGATGAATTTGAAGAAGAGTGACTTCAAATCAGTTCAATAGTAACTTCTGCTCCATCTTCAATATTGAAGAATTCTCGCAAAAAAGTCCCAGAAATAACTTCGATCACATCAATATGACGGGTTAAATCAGGAATTAGAATCGCACAGTTGACACTTTTATCTGAATGAGATATTTTGGCGTTGAATGCAGTTGCGCCTCCAAATGAAACACCATCTCGTAAGAATCCGCGAATTCTCGTTGAAGCGATTTCACTGACATTTATTTTCATCGCCGATTTCATTGCTTCTTCATCCGCATCTAAGGTATCAATTCCAGCTTTATTTCTCAATGCAATGTATTTTGCTAAAACATCACCCTTAACTGCGACATTTAAAGTTCCAGGCCAAGCGGTATGGCCAAGGAATCTTCTGAATTGCTCTTGATAATGCTGCTGTGACATGAAAACATGTGCTCGGCCGAGGCCACTACTAACAGTACCAGTGAGCAGCATTAGTACGGCCAAGTCAATCACCTTTTTGAGTTTGAGGGAAAAGTGGTCAACAAGAAAGAACATGAAGGGCCGTCAAGTTCCTATGGATGAGGGGAGCCATATGCCGGGTGACATGTCATGGATGAAAGACCGTTTTAATGAGTTAAATAAGGATTCATTGTTATGGGAACCACCAACGCTTCAAGGTGCAAATATACCAAGATGTCAGATGGATGGCAGACCAACTATTATGCTCTCAGCAAATAATTATTTGAATTTAACAACGCATCCAAAAGTAGTCCAAGCAATGCTTGATGCAACTATGAAATACGGCGCAGGTAGCGGTTCAGTTCGAGCCATTGCCGGAACAATGGATATTCATTTAGAAGCAGAAAGAAAGGTTGCGGAGTTCAAAGGGGTTGAATCTGCACTGATTTATTCAGCAGGTTATACTGCAAATGTTGGATTAATCCCTACTTTGGTTTCGGGAGCAGATGATGTAATTATTTCTGATTCTTTGAATCATGGTTCAATTATTGATGGTGTGAGATTGACAAAGGCGGCTAGAGGAGTTTATGCTCATAATGACATGGGAGAATTAGAGGCGGTATTGAAATCGCACCAAGATTCAGTTCGTAAACTAATCATCACCGATGGCGTATTTTCAATGGACGGAGATATTGCACCTCTGGATGAAGTTCATGCATTGGCAGAGGAATATGATGCGATGGTTTACGTCGATGATTGTCATGGTGAAGGAGTTCTTGGTGAGACAGGTGCTGGAATAGTAGACCACTTCAAATTACAAGGTAAAGTTGATTTTGAAATCGGTTCTTTCTCTAAAGCGCTGGGTGTACAAGGTGGAATTGTTGCAGGTACAGAGATGACTAGAACTCATGCACTCAATCATTCGCGTTCATGGCTTCTTTCAGGTTCGCAACCACCCGGTGTTGCTGCTGCACAGAAAGCTGCAATTGAAGTTTTGATGAGTGAGCCTCAACACCACGCTAAGTTGTGGGAGAATACTCACTATTTCCGAAAGGAATTACAATCACTTGGTTTTGACACAGGAGTTTCAACAACTCCAATTATTCCAGTTATGTGTGGTGATTCAAGCGTTGCAAAGGCTATGACTACTGCTTTGGGCAAAGAAGGAGTAATGGCAGGTGCAATTGTATTCCCAATGGTTGCACGTGATAAAGCAAGAATTAGGACTCAGATGTCATCTGGTTTGACAAGAGAAGATCTCGATGAAGTATTACGCTTATTTGAAAAAGTTGGCCCAACATTAGACCTGATCTGAATTCAAGAATCGCGATGATGGGTAATGGGTAATTCACCTATTGCAGCCCATTCATTATACAGTAGAGATTTCATTTCATGTTCGGCTGCCAATCTCCAGCGCTTACGCATAGTTCTCTCAGCAACCCTTCCTTCGGGTACTGAAGTGAAATAGGGTTCAGTATTAGATTCGGGTAACGGTAATTGCTGCCAATTTACTCCCCACAAAATTAACCACTCTGGTGGTGCTACACCAAAATCAACAGTTGTTTCGGGATTTTCAATTGCTTGTTTCACTTGTTCAATAGTCAAATCACCTATTGACATTTTGAAGATTGCATTTGCAGTTCTGCGCACTTGATTCCACAAGAAAGCCAGCCCAACAATTTCAAAACCTACAACTCGGTTATTTACTATCCATGGGGTGCAGGAAAGTATTGTCCTCATCGGCTCTTTACCCTCTTCTATACGTGCGAAGTTGGAAGCGTCATAAGTTCCTGTAAACAGATCACAATATTCGGTAAATACATCACCTGGATATTTCCAGAATTCAATTCCTTCAATTCTATAACGGTATACGCGGTATTGTGCTAGTCTGGGATTCCAATCATCAGCAACTTTGATCACATCAAGAAATGCAATTCCTTCACAGAGACGGTCATCGATCGCACGAATCATTTTTTTAGCACCTAAAGAATCCCATAGGTCCTTTTTTATCGTTACCACTCCACCGTTTACCCTGACATTGACTCCAGCATCAGTGCGGCTTGAAAGAACCAAATTATGCTCTGTAATGTTTTCATCAATCCATTTGAGACTTTGAAATACGCGGACTAACTCCCCTTGAACTGTCTTTACATCGGGTTGAATCTGGCTACCATGAAATCCGTTACCTAAGTATCCAATTCTAAAGGCGAGCTTCACAGTCTCGCCCGTCAAATCCTCACCTCAAATTTCACGAGTTATCATTTCAACGGCTTCGTCCTTACTGTATCCTAGGCCGCCAACAGCCCAAATTAGAGCTTGTTGAAGCCAAGGCTGAACCATAGGATTTTTCTTACTAGGGTCCATCACTTCAATCGCATCAACAATATTGCGGCTAGCGGTGAAAAGGATTTCATCAATTGGAATGTCTTCAAGTTCAAGACGTCGTGCATAGCGTTGGAATTCTTTGACCGCTACTGGGATACGGCGGCACTCAAGTGCAAATGATGCGAAGTCAGCGATGTATTCCATGTTTTCTTCATCGAGTTCCATTGCTTTTTTGTACATCATCATAATTTTACGGCCAGGGATTACATCTTCTTGTGCTTCAGAATTTTTCATGTTTGCAAATTCAGCATACATGTGGTGTACTTGTGCATTATCAGGATTGTCTGATAGCATCGATTCTAGATGCTCAATAGCACCATCTAAATTTCCTTGGTTGAATAAATCAATAGCAGTTTGTAAGAAATCGTCACTCATAATAGTATCTCCAATAATCTATGTGAAGGGCTTGAGGTTCTTCAATGACTCGCTCTTAACTGCTGGTAATTATTCTGCTTTTGGCTGAGTCAATGAATCTTTTAAATCAGATAATAGGCTTGATGAAGAGTGCTTTTTGTGTAATTCATCAATTAATAATTTGGTCTTTTCCCAATTTCTAATAGAATAAAAACAGTACTTTGGATCTGGCGATACTTTGGTAACAGTTCTTTGATATGTCATTAGTCCAAAAATACGGCGAACCCATGACTTTCCTGCCGCAGTAGTAGTCGAATCAGAATCATTCTGTGAGGTTCCTGGTAAGGAGGCACCTGCTCCCATTCCAATCGTCTCTTCTGCAAGGCCAACGCCGGTATCTGTTAGAATAGAAATAGTTGAAAATCCTAACATCACACCCAAAGGATTTCGTTCTTCAATAACTTCAGAGATTCTGTCGTAAAGAACCCTTCTGTGATCTCTGGAGAATAAGAATCTGTGATCGAAAATCAGAGCATCGGAAGTGATGGCATAGTGGAAACTTTTCTGATAATAATAAATCAATCCCCAAAGCATAGATGTGTATATGAATCCAAAGAATGTGTAGTTATAACTAATGAAATCAGGTAAGAATCCACCGATTGGGTCCTTCATGAAAATACCAGTCACGAACTCAAGCACATCATCTATTTGGATAATTATCGGTGTAAATGTTACTAATAATAACCAAGTAGTAACCCATCTTCCGGAAGTGGACATATTCATCATCCTGTTTAACCATGTGATGATTAACATTATGAACACAAATCCGAAAGGAACCGTTTCTCCACCACTAATCTTTATGATTGCAATAACAAATTTTACCATCCCGCTTGAATCGCCATCAGATAATAAGTCGGCTTGTCCAAACAATAAGTGAACTCCAAGAACCACTATTCCCAATATGTACATGCTAAGAAATGCAAAAGCACTAGGTTGTTTGGTCAACAATATTTCCTCGCCATCAATAGTTCTAAATTTTTGTTCTAATTTTTCCTGCTTAGCACTA
>JAOMOG010000013.1 GCA_028353405.1 Candidatus Poseidoniaceae archaeon
TCTTCCTCCGCCGCCTGAACGAGCCAGGCCACATCGATTACACTCATCTCTTCTTGCGAAGTTATTGTTATGGCATTTAGGACACTCCCAATCTCCATCCATGCGGTTTTCATTACCACCACTTCGGTTATCAGATCTGCTGAATCTATCTCTTCCGCTATCTCTACGGTCTCTGAATCCACCATCTCTTCCACCACTTCGGTCATTTCTTTGACGTGAAGGGCTAGGTGCTCCACCTTCTCTTTCAAGACCACATCGGTTACATTCCGAGCGGAATGAGAAATTACTATTTTGACATTTAGGACAGTCCCAATCATTACTGTTATCTGCACCATCGCGTTGTCCACTTGAACGGTTAGAATCACGTCCACTATCACGACTTCCACGGCGGTCACCACGACCCCTGTTGTCATCACGACCTCTTCGATCATCTCTACCGCCATATCTTTCATCGCGGCGAGCGCTTGAACGACCTGAACTTGGCCGAGGCGCTTCACAACGGTTACAGTTTTGACGGAATGAATAATTATTATTTTGACATTGAGGGCAATCCCAATCTTCACTTGGTTGGTGATTTCTTTCTTGCCTTCTTTCGTCGCGACTTCCACGTCGACCATCACGATCTCCGCTTCTTTCATTGCGCTGGTCACGGCGTTGGTCACGGTCGTTTTGGCGTTGTTCACGAGGTTTTTTCGATCTCACGCCGACTTCCTTTCCAACTAAGGATTGCATGTCGAGTTTTCTTTCAATATGTGCAACATGAACTAATGGAGAATTAGTGTTTCCTAATACTGAATCCACCTTACCAATATAATCACCAGTGGTAGCATCAGTGATTATAGATTCTAGCGCAGGTGACGAACCTGTAAATTTGACAAGTAATCCACCTTCGTGGCTCAACGACTCAATAGTACCAGTAAACATGGTATTCCCCAAACACAATGCGGAAGCCCTCCTCCTTTAAGGGGGTCGGTATTCACAAATATTGTTTTCTTTGCCAAAATGCCATTGCCAATAATGTGATTATCAGCGTTGAAAGCATAGATAATGAGGGAAGTCCACCCTCTTCAGAAGGTTTGCCATCATCGATTATGATCTCACCATTGTCCTCAGCATAAGGGTCGGGAATGAACACAGATAAGGTTCCGATAACTCCGGATTCATCAGTGGCAGAAATAATTACATCATATTCAGTAATTTCTTGCTGCATACAAGAGGCTATTGAAACATCAATTTCCCAATTAGTTCCAACTTGGGTGAAATCGGTTGTAGAGCCACCGCAAAGAGATAGCAATAGGGTCACTTCCTCTCCATCAGGGTCAATCACTGTACCTTTCAAAGTAAATTTCAATCCGCTATCATCCCACGTTGCATTTTCTTGACTTATTCCAGTAACCAATTCTATAACGGGTGGAGAACTTGATTTTTCAAGGCCAAAGTTCAGCATAAATGAATATGTCATCATATTAGTTGCATCAGCAGTACCCATTATCAGTACCGCACCAGGTCTTAATTTTTTGAGAGATAAACCAGTTGTTATTTCACTCGTTGCAACAGTGATTGTTTTTGCGTCCGCCATATTATCCGATTGATGAGCATGAGCTATTACTGTCATTTCTCCAACCAATCCAGTTGGCGTAATGGTCAATTCTAATTCCTCACTTTCTTCATTCATCACCGCACTTGATGTAAATAGTTGACCAAATGTCCATGTTCTAGATAATTCAGAAGTTGCTCCGAAAGTGTCCTCGAGAAAACATGTTGCCTGTGAAGAACCAGTGCCAATTGATGTGATAATAAATGCCCCATCCTCATCCATTTGACTCGACCAGCCATCTTCAACGAAGTCACAATCTAATTTCCAACCATGATCATCACTTGCCCAATTTTCAGTATTATCACCATCTACCGCGATAACAGTTCCATCACCAGATAACGGAATCACCATGCCGTCATCAGGTGCACTACTACTCCAAATTGGTATGTCATTATCCTCAACTTCTAAAGTCGTGAAATCAATAAATATTTCACGAATTACTGGGTAATTGGAAGTAGGATATTCGACATCAATAGATACTCTCATTCTTCCATTAGGAAGATTTTCTATTACTGGGGTTTCAAGGGCATCATTCTGAACCTCATCATCCATTGTGGAGAAATCTAGCATTCTCAAACCTTGGGTTTGAGGGAATGTAAATACAAATATGGCATCTGTGACATTTGTTACATTTATTGCAAGAGTGAAATTTGACATCCCTTTGTTAGGTAATTGGTTAAATTCAGTATTATGTGTCTTTCCGTCGGCAAGGAACATACTGATTTCTAAATCATCAGTTGCTGAAACAGGGACCTCATAGCAACCGTTAGATGCTAATAGGTTTTGACAAGTCCTTTTTTCTTCATGATCGGATGGAACTAGACTTATCTCATCCAATGCGATTCCATCTTGAATGAAACTCCACTGATTGAAGTCAACACCATGCCGAGGGGCAACTCCTTCTTTCATGCCAATTCTTGTATCCATGTCGGCGATACAATCTGGACCAATCGCTCTAACAGCATCTCTTTCATCAGTACTTAGCCATCCGTTACCGCCGCCTGGGACATCTTGAGAACCTATTAATTCGTCAAGATTTTCTCTAACAGTTGCTGCATTTGAACCGTTTACCCAAGAGTTAGCATAATAATCTACAGTCGCCCAATCATCAAGGATATTGATGTCAAAACTTGCAAAATCATAATCAAATAAATCTTCAAAAGTCAAACCACTACAGTTAACTTGCCCGACATCATCTTCCCTTGCTTCAGCATCAAGAATAACGTTATCTTCAAATCCATTTTCTTGCTGTTGAATTGGTGATAATGTCATCATTAACAATATCACACTGAGAATGAGTGAGGAAATTTTCAGCCTAGTGTTTACATCTGCCATATCAATTGATACTAGGTGTCATCTAATACACTTGCCCCTTTAGGGGCAGTATTTTACTTATTTCAAGGAACTAAATTTTCCATTCGTTTTGCAAGTATCCAAAGTGGCAAAATAGTCCAAGCAATTGCCATAATCCCAATTTGCCAACCAGGAACGCCGCGTTGAACGCCTGATAACCGTGTTTCTAGTATGTGATGATAAACACCGTTTGGTGAAAATAAATCAAGAGCTCCTTCTAATGCAATCCAAGAAGAATCATTATCTTGGCCGATGGCAATTCCAGAAGCAAGGGCAACCATACTTGTTACCAATGCCCACAAGAATGTGAAGAAAAACCAAATACCGACTCCAAAAGCCATCGCAGTACCCTGCTCTCTCGCTTTTGAAGAAGCGATTAGCGTGAATAATGTATACCATATCAAAATCAGTCCAGTTGCAATAATATGGACAATGAGATCCATGGCTTCTGGCCAAACTCCCATTCTATAACGAATAATAACTACTGAGATTAGCACCAAAATAGTTACAGGAATAATTACTGCAATAGAAGTGCCATGCACTAGAGCAAGTGTTTGATTTAAGCGAGACATTGGTTGAGCCAATTTCACTTCTAGAACACCGCTTGCTCTTTCTTTGCTTACACCATCAAAAGCCATTAAAACAGCACACATAGTTCCACCGAAAACGATTCCAAGGCTGGAATAAAATAGCACTTCCATCGGTGTTTCAGGTCGATGGCCACCTGGGAGAATGATGTTAGGGTCTGAAAATCCCCAGGCCATTCCAGGAATAAACAATAGTAATATTGGGAACATCAATAACATCCTTGTTGAGAATATTTTCTCTTTGACAAGTAGAGAGGTTACTTTTCGATATGATACCTTTCCTCTCATTCTTCTTCCGCCTCCCTATGAATCAGTGGTAGGAATGCGGATGAAGT
This sequence comes from Candidatus Poseidoniaceae archaeon, assembly GCA_028353405.1. Taxonomy (GTDB): domain Archaea; phylum Thermoplasmatota; class Poseidoniia; order Poseidoniales; family Poseidoniaceae; genus MGIIa-L1. Next base: position 3,873 of record JAOMOG010000013.1, read on the forward strand.
AATTTCCAAGCCAACATCCTCTACCCTAAGCCCTGTTGAAGAGCATAACATCTCTACTAAATCGGGTGCATGTGGTTGCCAAGATTCTACTTCAATTCCTTCACTGATGAGTTTTTTCAGCACCCCATCGGCATTACCCTTCAGTTGCATTTGCCAAGAGTCTTGATTAGTTTCAGATTCAAGCAGTTCCATTCCTAATTTTTTAACCAACTCAGATGATGGTGGCTTTGAAGTTCCAGTCAAGTCAAACCTATCACTCAATTCCAACTCTTTTTCGACCGATTTTATTTCACCTTCGATTAGTAGTTGACCGCGATGAAGTAATGCGATTCTATCTATTAGCCCAATTAGCCCTGAAACTTGGTGAGAGGATATCACAATAGAAACTCCTTTTCCACTCAATTGTTGTAATAGTTGAGCGAATGCTTGTGCAGCAACAGGGTCTAGTCCATTGAATGGTTCATCGAGAAGTAGAATATCTGGGGAACCCAGTAATGCAGTAGCTAAAGTTAGACGCTGTCGCATACCTTGACTTAATTCATCTAGCGGAGAATCAATTCGTGAGTTCAAACCTACTAGTTTAATCAATCCAAGAATACGATGTTCTGATGAACCTCTCATAGCAGCGATTTCAACCATTGCATCATGAACTGTTTTCCTTCCCTGCCAGCGAACTTGCTCCGGCATATGTCCAATAATTTCTCTCAATTCAACACTGTTTGACAATTTTCTTTCTATCGTTTGATCACCCTTTGAAGAGGTGAAAACAGCATTTCCTTTCTGTAGAGGTAAGACTCCCGCCAACATTCGTAACAAGGTCGTTTTCCCTGCACCATTTGGACCAACTAGGCCCAATATTGTGCCTCTGTGTAGAGACAAGTCGATTTTGGGAATGCCGGGTCCACGGATTTTCTTCCAGGGTTTTGTTAGCGTTGGAGCGCTAATGTAGTGGCGACAAGACGCGCCAACAAGTTGTAAAACGACCTCCGCCATGTGTACGCCTAAATCGCAATCACTTGATATTCTACCGTTTCATAGTCTCTCAAAGCAAAAGTATCATCACTGAAAGGTAGTCAATCCATTTACGGGAACAGCAATGCTAGGGGGTATAATTTATTCTGCGGGCCTTGTTGTTGCGATTATTGCTGTTATCTTTTTGCAGTATAGGGAATTCGTTAAGCAACAAGAAAAAGAAGAAACTTCAACTATTTTCAATTATAGAGAAGTATTTGGTCCAATGGGTTTAGAATTCCTCGGATTGTCTATAATTCTGATTTGGATAGTACCTTACGGTGTTTTGGTAATTGCGCCCCTTGGTTTGATATTGTCAGTACTATCACCTGCTGGTCGAATAACATGGGCTCAAACAAAAGTTCCTAGGGCTATGGTTTGTGTATTCATGATTAGCATGATAATGCTTGGAAGTTTAGCTCCTGTATCCCAACCTAAATCACCGGATTCTTGGGGGAACCCGTTGTTAACTGAGAATCCCAATGCGCCTATTTGGCCAGCTAGTCAGCAATATACGTGGCTTATGGCTCCATCAACTGGTGAATTAGATCTGGAAATAATACAATCTATTTCGATTAGAACTCCTCACCAATTAGGTGTCTTTGGTTCTGCGAGTTCAAGTTTAAATTTGGCATCACTGATGGGATTGGAGCAATCAAGATTACACCAAGCCATTGAGTTATTAGATGATGAGTTGTCATTTGTTAGATTGAACCCTGAAGAAATGGCACTCACCTCCATACCAAATCAAGAGACACATCGCTATGTAAGTAATACACTTGGAATTGATGAAGATATTGTAATTCGTCAATATGAGTTACGGGCACTATCAATAGGGTCTAATGAAGAAGGAGTTAAAGTCGGCGAAGTACTTTGTGCAGCGACCTCAACTTGGGGCGGGGAATTACAGATTTTAGTCATCATTAGACCTCTTGGACACCCAGATCTTACAACCAATCGTTATGCAGAGAAATTAGTATTAGATTGGCTTTCTGCATGAAATCTCGTCATACGGTAAAATTTAGCAAGAATGCTGCGGTAACATACAGTTTAGGTCTCCCTAAACTTTCATATAGAGGGGTGTTTAGGGCGACCTAAATCGGAGTATTGTGTATGTCGGTAAAACCAATTTTTATAGTTCTAATAATACTAGCATCCAGTCTTACTGGATGTATTGATGGTAAGCAAAGAATTGATGATGGTGGTTTAATTGCACCCGAATCAATAAAAATCGCATTTTCAATCAAAGATGATTATAGCAACTTCGATGAAAACCCATATCGGCTTGCAGATTATTTGTCGCAACAAATAGGTAAACCAGTAGAATTGTACCCTATCACTTCTGATGCACTTGCATTGGAAGCATTACGCTTTGGATCTGCTGATATGGCTTTCATGGATGGCGGCGCTGGTTGGGTCGGTTGGCAAAAATACGGATTACAGGTTGCAGCAGCGGATATGAAGAGTGATGGAAAAACCTACTATCAAGCCCATGCATGGGTATTGAATGGTAGCGATGTTGCAGATGCGCTCCAAGATGGAAATGAATCAACGGATCCCTTCGCTTTACTACAAGGAAAAACATCATGCCACACAGGTTGGTTAAAGTCAGCTGGAATGTTGATTCCAATGGGTTATCTAATCGGAAATAACTACACCGAGGTAATCGGCGATTCAGAAGATATTGAATCATTGCGCAATACGATATTTAATTTCTTTAATGCGGATGCGAGTATTCCCGAATCGGGAACTCCATATTATGGATATTCAGGTGCTATGAAGTGCCTAAGCGATGGTAAAGGAGAGGTCGCATTTGCCAAAGATTCCACCGTTGACACATATTGCAATAACGAAGTAGTTGAGGATAATGACGATTGGTGTTTGGATCTTGCCAGTTACATCAAATTACCAGCATTTGGAAATGCACCAAGCCATCCACTAATGTATCAACCTAATTCAATCTCAGATTCAGATAGAGCTGCGATTGTATCTGCATTGGTAGAACTACAAGATAGTGAAGATGGGCGTTCTATTTTACAAAATATTCTCAATACCCCTGGAATAGTTGAAAGCACCGCTGAACAACATTTGAATTCATATTCTGGTCTAATTTCCCACGTCCCTGGAATCTCACAATACATGGAAGAAAAATACCAAGCATGAGAAAAAAACAATCATTGGAGTAAATAGTATGGCGAAATTGTTAGCAAAGTTAGTTGATGTTTCTGTCGGTTACGAAACAACTCTGATCGAGGAGATTAATCTAGAGATTTACTCTGGTGATGTTATTGCGGTATTAGGTCCCTCTGGAATTGGCAAAACAACACTGCTGCGAACTTTAGCAGGATTGGTTAGACCAATCTCAGGTTCGGTGGAATTGAAAGTAAAACGCAGAGGAGGTTTAGGGTATATTCCTCAAAGACTCGGGTTAATAGGCAATATGAGTGTTCGTTCAAATATTGAAATGGGTGCAAGGATGCATGCGTCAAAATGGTTGCCTCCAATATTCCCCTTACCCAAAAAGTTACGACCAATAGTGGACAAAGCATTACACAATTTCGATTTGACTGAATTTTCTAACCAGCCTGTTAGGACGCTATCCGGTGGCCAGCAACGCAGGGTCGCAACAGCAAGAACTGTTGCGCAACAACCCAAACTGGTTCTTGCTGATGAGTTCTTGGGGGAATTAGACGATGACAATGTTGAAATTGTAATGAGGACTGTTAAAGCGACGATTAAAGAGAAGAAATCTGCCTTAGTAATGGTTGAACACCATGAAGAGTTGGCGCATCAAGTTGCAAATAGAATTTGGAGAATTATTGATGGTAAATTGATTGAGGAGGAGATTCAATGAATACAAGAGTTTTCGCAGTCGCTTCAATATCATTGCTTTTAGCGTTGATCACATTCAATGATTTAGTTGGTGATTGGGGTCGATTAGAAGGTGGATGGAGCAATCTAGTAATTTTCTTTAATGAATCATTGTGGCCACCTAACTGGTCCGTATTAGAAGCACAATCGTATCCGGTTTGTGAAGAAAGTGTAGGTCTATTTTGTTCAGTTGCATGGATCGGTATGGTTGAAACTATCAAAATTGCCTTTGTATCAACTGCTTTTGGTTTTATTATCGCCTTGCCTTTAGCAGCCTTTGCTGCAAATAATTTATCTCCAAAATGGGTTTCATTTCCTGCGCGAGTAATTCTTTCAGCAATGAGAAGTTTACCTTCAATAATTTGGGCAATATTATTCGTTATTATTTTTGACATCGGCACACTTGCGGGGATATTTGCAATGACTTTTTACACAGTTGGCTATCTAGGGAAATTACAATTTGAATCTATAGAAGGCATTAGAAACGCACCTCTTGAAGCATCGAGAGCGATGGGAATGACTCGTGCAGAAATAACTTATCTAGTTGCGATACCTGAATCTGCAAATAATTTACTATCTCATCTTATGTTTATGTTTGAATATAATGTGAGACATGGAACTGTAATCGGTTTAGTCGGTGCCGGTGGTATTGGATTATACCTCAATACCTATCTTAAAATGTTACAATACGATAAAGTGGTTGCATTGTTGATTATCGTATTCATAGTGGTTGTTTTGATAGATATGTTATCGATGATAATACGTTCCAAATTCACAGAAGAAGGAGATGTGCAAAGGCCCTCTTGGTCTACAATTCTTCTGCCAGCAAAGATGGCATCATCGCATCATCACGGCAATTTTGTTCATCAAGAAGATGGCTCAGAAGAATGAATCTTATTCAACTGCAATATGTAGTGAACCATCTTTGTAAAAGACTTGAATACGTTCAGGGACTTTCTTTGTCAGTGAAGCAATAGCTTCGTAAACATCATCATCTTCAACTTCAAAAACCTGTGCAGCATCCTCTGTCGACCAAGGAGTTAGGTGGAAATCTGATTGACGTAGCCACTCAAATAATCTAGCTTCTAACTCTGTCAATTCCGCCGCCATAGTATTGCCACAACGCTACCATTCAAAACAGCACCGCAAAATATGTAGTTTTACAAATCTCAAATCAGTTGAGATTAACTATTCTTCGGCAACACTCTTCAGCATCGATATCTCCGTTGAGTAATGTATTCAATGCCTTGGTAAATGGAATCTTAATATTGTCATCTTCAGCTCTATCAATGAACATCCTTGTTGCTCTTACACCCTCAGCAACCATGTGCATCTCTTCCAATGCCTCATCTAGCGTTAATCCAGTTCCTAGTTTTTCACCCATAGTACGATTTCTTCCATGCGGTGAAGTTGCAGTAACATAAAGATCTCCTAATCCGGCAGGTCCGAATGCAACTTCTGCTCTTGCGCCTAGTTGGGGTAGCAATAAGCAACCTTCTTTGAATCCAGCCATAAAAATCGCAGCCTTGAGATTATCACCACCCAATGTACCTACTTGTTTCAATCCATCAACTAATCCACATGCAAGTGCAACTACATTTTTGAAAGCACCCCAAAGTTCAGCACCTATTGGATCGGATGCAGGATGTAAGATGAAAGTTTGAGTGGTTAACGTTTTTGCTAATTTCTTTGCAACAGAAACATCCTCGCTTGCAACCAATGCAGTAGTCATCACTCCCGCTGCGGCTTCTGGTGCGATGGTTGGACCAGTGACTACTGCCAAAGGATTAGCCATACCAGCAGCAGCCAATTTTTCTTGAATGGCATGTGAAATCATTTGATTATCAGGGGCCAATCCCTTGGCTAAATCGATAATAACGTGTCTTGGGCGTAGGTGTGGAATAACTTGATCTACTACATCCAAAATAACCGAAGAAGGTACTGCAAGAACCACAACTTCAACCCCGTCTAGGGTATCTGCAATATGCATTGATACATCCATGCCCTTGAGAGATAGCTTTGGCAGATACTTGTGATTGATATTTTCCATTGTTATGGATTCATAAACTTCTGACTCAATAGTCCATCCTTTGACCTTATGACCCTCATCAAGCCACATTTTAGCGATAGCGCTACCCCAATTTCCGAGGCCTAAAATTCCAATGGACACCATGTCAACCAATAGTCACCCTGAACCCTTTGCTTAAGTCGCTTACCACTGTAAGATAATGGTACAGTTAAGTTTTACAACTTATTTGCTAATGCCAAATCAGAAAAGATCATCATCAGAATCTTCTAAATTAATTGCTTCTTTCTTATCTTTTTTAGATTTCTTAGTAGCAGGTTTTTCTTCAACAGCAACGGTTTCCTTTACAGCAGGGGATTCTTCAACCGCTTCAAGATGCATTTGTTGTTGTGCTTTGCGAGCAGCGATTGCATTCTCAGAACTTCCGCTTTGAAGGGTGAGTGCTATCCTTCTATCCTCGCGAGCCTTACGCTCAAGTTGTCTATGGCGTGATTTTTCGATATTTTGTAGCATATACATTGCATCGTGTTCTAGCAATGGTGAATCCGAGATCAAGGTGATGTCTAACCATCCACCATCTTCAACGATGAAATCAGCCAGTGGTTCAAAGTTCAAGTCAGACTTCTTGATTTGAGTATAATGCATTGCATTTCCACCGCGGTGGTCTACTCCAGAGAAGTGACAATAGAATTCCTTTGTTCCAATAGATTCTCTTACTTGGTCAAACAATTCTCCGTAATCCTCAGAGGTTCTCATTCTTCCATGGCCTCTGGCGTGAATGTGTGCAATATTGAGAACAGGTATTGTGCCTTCAACGTGATTGACAACTTCTAGAACTTCTTCTAAACTGCCCCACAATTCTTGCCGTCCAGATGTTTCAACTCCAATTTTAGACGGAGTGCCATCCTTTATCCAAGGGAATACAGGGAATTCATCTTCATCATCATGCCATATTTCGGCAACTCGATCGACAATTCCTGCGAATACATTAGCAACTTGCTCGTTAGCAGCAGTTCCACGACCCATGTCACCATAATGGCCAGCGTGTAAAGTGATATGGCGAGCATTGATTGTACGGGCTGCTTGTAAAGTGGATTCAATCTTGGTTAGACTTCGACCCCTCTCAACTTTGTTACCCAATAATTCTGAATAATAGGGTCCATGAATGTTCATTTCAAACTCTGTTTTGTTTGAAAGTACACCAGCTTGCCAATATTGCTCAAAGTGATTTGGAGCAACCATACGAACGGTTTGAACTTCCATTGTTTCCAATCCGAGTGAAATGATATCATCCATTCCTTCAACAATTGTCCTACCTTTACAGGACAATGGAATTCCGGCTGGACCTAACTTGATTGGCATAGCATGACCTCCCCGCAGAACCAACCCAATTGTCGCCTCTCCTTAACCCCTTTCTGTTGGCTGTTTGCCAAATCTATTATTTTTCTTCCCATTTCACTATAATAGAACATACGACTATCTATGAAGTAGGGGCATAACGAGTGGTCATGGACGAGGCGGTATCTAGGGCTATTAACGCCTTCAAACTTGGCAATCCGATTTGCCTTTTTGACTCTGAAAACAGGGAAGGGGAAACCGATTTACTATTCCCAGGGCAATTCGCTCAGCCTGCGACAATGCGTCAATTGAGAAAGGATTGTGGAGGATTACTCTTTTTGGCAATAGGACATGATGTAGGAGAGTTATTTTCTCTACCATTTTTACAAGACCTACATACTCATCCAGCATTGGTTTCAGATAATTTGGTACTAAAGGAATTAATTACCAATGATTTACGTTATGATTCACGCTCAGCATTTACACTTTCATTAAATCATCGTGGAACATATACTGGGATTACAGATCATGACAGAGCTTTGACAACACGCCGTTTTGCAGAATTGTCAGAAGAATGCCAACAGGCTGGAATTAGCGGAGAAGAAGCCAGAAAAGCACTTGGTAACGAGTTTAGGACACCAGGGCACATTCCGGTTTGTAGGGAGTCAGAAGGTGGATTATCTCGGCGCCAAGGACATACTGAGTTGGCTGTAGGGCTGGCGCGTCTTGCGAACATGACTCCTGTGGTCATCGGCGCAGAGATGTTACAGTCAGATGGTGATGGAGCATTGTCAGTAGAGGATGCACGTGCTTGGGCTATGCAGAGAGACATTCCATTCCTCGAAGGGGCACAATTAATCGATGCTCTAAATTTATAATTTACCAACCGATATTGAAAAGAATAGCAACCTGTTGCAAGTGATGAGGTGAGACGATGAAGAGGGTAATGGCGGTTGGAGTTTTTGACTTACTCCACGCAGGACATTTACATTACTTAGAGCAAGCCAAAGCATTGGGAGACCACCTCACAGTAGTTGTTGCACACGATGATACTGTGCGAAAGAGAAAGCATGAACCGGTTACTGGACAAGACTTACGCCGTAGAATGGTTGAAGGATTAAAACCAGTAGATGATTCAATAATTGGTAATCCCCCAAATGTACCTATTTTTGATATCTTACCAATTGTTAATCCAGATATCATTGCACTTGGTTATGATCAAATTCATGCGGTAGAGAAAATAAAATCTCAATTATTGGAATTAGGTCTTGATTCTATAGAAGTTACTAGGGTTGAGGGTCTTAATGATGATCTAGATGGTACTCGTAAGATTATTGCCCGAATATTAGAATTGGCTGCAGAGAGAAAACAATCGGATGACTCAAAGGATGGTGAATGAATGTTCACTGGAATCGTTCAAGGCATTGCAACAATCAATGCCACTTCACAAAGCGATTCGGTTATGAACTTGACAATCACTTTGCCAGGAACAGAAAACCTACAAGTTGGTGCAAGTGTTAGTATCGATGGAGTCTGTTTGACAGTGACTTCAATAGATGGTTCAAATGTCAATTTTGATGTTATTGCAGAAACATTACACAGAACAACACTCTCAGACTTGGAGATGGGTAGTGAAGTTAATTTTGAACGAGCACTTCGTTTTGGAGATGAGTTGGGCGGTCATCTATTGTCCGGCCACATTATGTCGGCTGGATTGATTCATTCGATCACAGAAAATGGTGGAGGTAAAGACATATCTATTATCGCTCCACCTTCATTGCAAAAGTACATCATCGAGAAAGGATTTGTCGCAATAGATGGTATTTCATTAACAGTTGGAGTAGTTGAATCAAATATTTTCGCACTGCATATCATCCCTGAAACCCTCCGCATGACAACTTTAGGTTCAAAACAAGAGGGTGACGCAGTGAACATTGAGATAGATTCAAACACTCAAACAATCGTATCTACAGTAGAGAGAATACTTGCAGAGAAGTGATATCATGGCTAAAATTTCTATTATTTGTGGATCGTACCATAAGGAACAAATCTCCCGAATGCTAGAGTTTGCTGAGGAAGAAGCGGATCTCTTAGGTTTAGAAATTGCCGAGGTAGTATGGGTTCCAGGTTCAATGGAAATCCCCCTCGCTCTTGAAAGACAATTGCGTAGAGATGAAATCGATGCAGCCGTATGCTTGGGAATTATTGAGAAAGGACAAACAAAACATGGTTTAGCAATGGGCCAAGCAGTTACTAAAGCAATAGTTGATTTACAATTAAAACATGACAAACCAATCGGTTTAGGGATTATCGGACCGGGTGCAAAGCCGGAACACATTGAGCCGCGTATTGAGCCTCATGCTAGAGCTGCGGTTTCTGCAATTTCTTCAATGCTGTGAGTTTTCTCTTTCTTCAAAATATACCAATACACAGTGCCAAGAACAATCGCTTGTGGCCAGAAGAACCACCATTCACTCCACCTGGCTCCATCTATCATAAAATCGCTGAATGGATATAGGAATGGGGTTGGAAAGAAACTAATCGTATGGCCAGGAATATCCAATAAGATATGGAAAAACCAAGGTAAGACAAATATCCATGCCATATATTTAGGATTTTCATGATTCTTTGCCCTTAGAATGTACCAGGCAGCTAGAAATAAAATTAATACAATTGTCAAAGAATGAGACCATTGATAGATACTCCACGCGATTGGTAAGTCGGAAGTAACTGTATTTTCATCCACTTGGACCGGCTTTATGCTGTAGATTAAACCATAAATAGCCGAAGGTACGAATGCGACTAAATCAGGAAGGACCCCCATCGGTCCACTAACTTTCCACGACATCTTGCCTCTGGTTAATGCCATCCCCCATAGCCAGTGTGAAATAACATCCATATCTCTAGGGCGGCATTGTTTTACTCTTGAATGTTGATAGACAATGTTCAAGGATTCTATCCTCTCCGCAAAGGATATGGGCGACGATATACACAATGTAATCATCATCGGAAGTGGACCTGCTGGATACACTGCTGGACTCTATGCTGCACGTGCGATGTTAGAACCCCTAATGTTCGCTGGATATATGTCGGGAGGGCAATTAATGCTCACAAGTGATGTTGAGAACTTCCCTGGCTATCCAAAAGGTATTGGCGGCCCTGAGATGATGATGGAATTAAGAGAACAAGCAGAACGCTTCGGACTAAAGGTCGAGGATAAAAATGTTGAATCAGTAGACCTTTCAGAGAAACCATACAAAGTTGTAGTTGAGGGTGAGACATTTTTGACCCATGCAATAATCGTTTCAACCGGTGCAGAATCCATTTGGCTCGGTGCTAAAGGTGAAGCAGAGCAGAAAGGACGGGGAATTTCAACATGTGCTACATGTGATGGGGCTTTCTTTAGAGACGAGGAAGTATTGGTTATAGGTGGTGGAGATTCTGCTTGTGAAGAAGCAACATTCTTGACTCGCTTTGCAAGTAAAGTTACACTCCTCCATCGCAGAGATGTTTTCAAAGCATCAACAATAATGTATGAAAGAGCATTAAATAACGACAAGATTGAAATCAAAACCTTTAGACAAATTAAGGAATGGTTAAGTGATGAAAAAGGATTGACTGGGGCTGTTATTGAAGATCCACGAGATGGTTCAACGTCAACAATAGCGGCAACGGGGGCATTCATTGCGATTGGCCATACTCCAATTACTTCATTCCTAGAAGGACAAGTAGAAACTGATGGAGAAGGATACATTTTGCATAAGAAACACACTATGACTTCGGTCGAAGGTGTATTTGCGGCTGGAGATGTAGTTGATACCCGTTACAAACAGGCCATTACCGCTGCTGGGATGGGATGTCAGGCAGCAATGGATGTTGAAAAGTGGCTAGAAGATAACGTCGAGTGAGACACATTTCACTTCTCCGGCGGATTCATTGCTATGATGCCGCTGGCCGGTCTATGGTCGACCTGTCTCGTCATGCGCGGCATATTTCATTGCCACAAGTTGGCATAGCGGGCCAACAAAAATTGTCAGATGCCAGTGTTCTTGTTGTAGGGGCGGGGGGATTGGGGAGTCCTGCATTACTTTACTTAGCGGCAGCAGGTATTGGTAGAATCGGAATTATTGATGATGATAAAGTAGATCTTTCTAATTTACAAAGGCAAATTATTCATAGCACAAATAATGTTGACAAATCTAAATCTCAATCTGCAATGGAGAGTATTAATTCTCTTGATCCAGCAATCCAAGTCATTTCTATAGAAGAAAGACTTGCTCCTACTAATGCGATTGAATTATTACAGCAGGACTGGGATGTATTGATAGATGGAACCGATAATATTCCTACTCGTTATTTGATAGATGATGCTTGTTCAATACTAGGAATACCTTGGATATATGGTTCAATTCATCGTTTTGAAGGACAAGTTACAGTGTTCAATCATAACGATGGACCATGTTACCGAGATTTATTTCCTGAAGCTCCACCTGCTGATGCAGTTCCTAATTGTGAAGAAGGTGGTGTTCTAGGAGTCTTGCCAGGTGTTATTGGTTCGATTCAGGCTACGGAAGCGATTAAGATAATATTGGGAATTGGGAACTCTTTGTCGGGTCGTCTTTTAATTTATGATGCAGAAAGAATGGAATTCAATACCTTGAAATATTCAAAAAGTGATGATAGGGAGCCAGTATTGGATTTAAAAATGGTTACTGAAATGTTTGATTCTAGCCAATGGTGCGCAACGGATTTGAATAATGTTGAAATCGTTAATGAGCAAGAAGTTCAAAAAGGAAAAGCCAACCAAGGGGAAATCATGATTGCCGAGATCACTATGGATGAAGTAATTCAAAAGAGAGACAATGGATGGTTGCCGTTTATTTTAGATGTACGTTCTGAAATGGAATATGACCAAGCAAGAATTGCTACAGTAGACCTACAGATTGAACATACCAATGTACAGTCCATAGTGAATGATTTACCTGCAGATAGAGATGTTTTGGTCCACTGTAGATCTGGAATGAGATCGCAAATGGCAATAATGCTTCTAGCACAATCAGGCTTTGATTCTTCGAGAATGTTCAATCTAAGTGGCGGCATCATAGCCTGGAGTGCTGCCAAGCCTGATGAAATCATCAACTGAGGCAAAGAGATATATTTGGTTTTTTGAAGACTAGCAACAAACTGCCTAGAATCGTCATTTGAAGGGGAGAGTTTGAAGGCTAATGGCCAACCCCTATGTGGTTGAAGAGGTGATTTCATGGCAAAGGTAATCGTTGCAGATGAGAACGAAGGTCGTCGCAATCTCCTCGGGTCATCACTGGAAAGAGAAGGATTTGAGATTACACGAGCTAGTACTCTTCGCCAAGCTGAAGGTACGGCCCTAGCAACAATGCCCGAAGTAGTACTGCTAGAAGGGGATTGGAGTACTGGTGATGTTATTGATGCCAGTCAGCGTTTAATGAGTGATCCTGAATTTGCATTCAAATGCCGCATCGTCGTATTATCGCGAAATGTAACCGAGGATTTTTTGTTGACTGCTGCGAAAGCAGGGATTTCAGAAGTAATGTCAAAACCGATTGATATGCCTACATTGGTTGAACAAATCGGTAAACATACTCGTAAGCAATTTGTTCCACCACCCGCTGATGTCGATAGTGGAATCGGTGGCGGAGGATCTTTCGATGTTGGAATGATGATGGGTGATGGCAAATGGGCCCTTCCAATGCTGAAAGGCTTGGTAAATCCTGAAAAAATCAATACTGATTTCATCAATGAGATAATGCAACAACTAGGTGAAGAAGGAATAGAAATTGATGAGGAAATCGATTTGTCGATGATGTCTTCTATGCTACGAATTGCCTTGAATCGATTAGTAGGAGAGGCTAGCGAAATATCAGCTCAAGCAGAATCAAAAGATGGTGATACAGGCGAATCAGAAAAAGACACATCTTCAATACCTTCATTCAAACAAATGAGTAAAGGCAAAAACACACTAGGCGGTGGAGTAAAGCCCTCCAATAAACTCAAACAGAGTTCTTCAATGGAAAATATTCTTCAAAACCAAGCGGATAATATTGAAGATGAAATAATCGAAATAATGGATTCAATCCTTGAAGAAGAGCCTGATTTAATTGCTATCCATGAAGATGAGTTTAAGGTCAAAATCGACCCTCAAGTTCTGAAAATGACAAAATTGACAACTGAAATTATACATGATTTGATGTGGAGTCTTGGTCGGCCAGGTGCTGTTTCAGATCTGACATTAATGACTCAAATCGAAGATGCTGCGAAATTAACTAGGGAAGTTCTTGATTCTTTACCAGAATTGGAGGAGGAAGAATGAATGCCCAAGAAAGAAAGATGGCATTTGCCTTTCCAGCCTTAATCATGGCTTTATTCGTCAATTATCTCGGATATGCCTTCATCGTACCGATATTACCAGCGTGGCAAGAATTATTTGGTTTCAATGCGACTCAAGCAACATTATTAGTTTCTATTTGGGCGGTTCCGATGTTTTTATTGGGCCCATTAACAGGTCGCTTGACCGATAAAATTGGTTGCGGTAAGATCATTCTGATATCGTTAGTACTATTGTCGGCTTCTTCACTAATGTATCTTGTAGCAACTGAAGGATTGCTACCACACCCATTCCTAATTCTTGCAGGAGCAAGATTAGTCCATGGCGCATCAGGTGCAGCAATAATGACGGCGTGTCTTGCATCAGCATCACAATTATGGCCTACTAGATTCGGAGAACAAGCTGGAAAACTAATCGCAATGGCGGCGGTTGGGGGTCTATTGGGGCCAGTTCTCGGAGGATTCTTATTCCAATACTTTGGCTCGGCTGCCTTCGTTGTATTGTCACTTGCAACCCTTGTTGCAGTTCCTGCAGTCTGGTATTCCTCCTCAATAATCGGGGATGCACAAGAACCTACACAGGGTAATGTTTCATTGAAGGTATTCATCACTAACCCGATTTTACTCAGAGTTGGAATCTTAATTGCAATAACCACGTTAGCAACCGGTGCATTGGAAGCCGGAGGTCCGCTATTCCTTGATGACAAATTGGGTTTAGGGCCAGCAGCGATTGGAGGTGTATTATTGGTAATGGTATTCACTCAAGGTATCGGTTCATTATTTTGGGGTAAATTAGTTGACAAGAATGGCCCTACTAGATATATGCTGATGGGTTGGGTAGTGGTCACTATTTCTTTGGCCTTGGTTGGAATATTGGGATCTACGCTATCAGGGAAAGAAGCGATTATAGCGATGATTCTGATGCTCGGAATATACCAATTTGCTATCGCAGCAACTCAAATACCGATGTTGACTATGATAGATGCCGCTGCTAACCAAGCATATGGCTCAGGCAACCCTGGGTTGGCCTTTGGAGCATTTGGTACTGCTTGGGCAGCAGGAACAATAGTTGGACCATTAATCGTTGGACCGGTGTATGACTTATCTCATTCGTGGCCGCTTTCACTCGGTCTTCTATGCGTTCCAGCATTCATTGGTTTTGTGGTGACATTTAGAAATCAAGACATACTCACTGAATGCTATAATTCTGAAATGAGTACTCGTCTTGAAGCAGAGTAATATTTATTGTTTAATCAACTAAAATAATAAATTCCCAATGCAATGAATGGGGCGATAAATAAGAATTTTGTTAATGGTTTCCACCACCATTTCTTCTCAACTTTCTCTAAATCAACAGCATCAGCGGCATGTGCAGCAATCTCTGCGACTAAATCTCCTGCGAAAGGGTCCATATCTTTTTTTTGAGACTTATTGGATATCAATGTTTGCAATAGTTGGCCGCAAACGATGCATAGGCTTGAAGGAGACTTCCTTCTGCGCCAACATGAGGCTGTAATATGGAACAAGGGGACTTACCAGTTATTCACGGCGCTGATTGGCGCCCACAAGCCCCTCTTGAATTCATTCAACAACTTCATGCAGATACTGCTAGGAGTGAAGTGCTTCGCTTTGTAACGCAACGCCACGATGGCCATTTATTCCTCGTCGCCACCGTTTGGGATCACTTGATTGGAAATGAACCAAAACAATTCGAAGGACCTTCATGGCATAATTTTAGCGAACGCTTTTTAATCGCATTGGAAAGAGCAATGAAGGCGCAAATAGATTCAAAGATGGAAGGGCAAGGTGATGTGGAAGTTATTCCGCGAAGAACTATGGATGAATTTTTAGACAGAAGAAATACACATTTTATTATTGATATGCGTTTGACATTAAGGCGCTTAGCACATTACATGTCTGTAACTATAGAACAACGCCTTGAGTGGCAAAGACTGATGGAAAGAACTAGATATTTGGATGACCAATTAAAGAATATTTTTACTGAAGGGATTGAAACTCCAGATGGCAGTAAATTTGGTGGTAAAGGATTTCGTTCAACATGGCAAGAAGGAGTTGTTGCAGTTGCCACCGCCTTAAACCGTCAAATTGATGCTCCACGTGGATCAACTCCCGGAAATGGCTATGACGGAGATTTAGTTGCACCTATGATTAGAGATATTGGTCTTGGATTGGCAATGGGGGATACGCCCCTGGATGTAATGGCAGCAAATCTTGGAAAGGCTGGTTCTAATCAAAATGGTGGCTGGGAAAATAGTGGTGGAAGAGATTTGCACGTCGGTGCATGGCATGTAGGAGTTCTACCTCCTACTGCACCATTGCCTATCGCTAGCGTTACGATGACAGGATTAGCATTTGCCGCATGGAGGCAAAATTTGCAAAGATTCCATATCGCTTGTATTGGCGAAGGTGCTTCATCATCCGGTGAATATTGGGAGGCAATGAATCTAGCAGGTGCTAGAGGTCTACCGATTTGCTACATATTACAAAATAATCAAATCGCTTTGGACACACCTCCAGCAAAACAATCAGGAGTAGAAGTTTGGGCTGATAAAGCAGTAGCTATGGGATTCCCATCATGGACAATCGATGGTTCAGACCCAGCATCTTGGCATGCGAGTACCGCCTGTGCGCGTGAATTCACTTTAGAGGGCGGTGGACCTACAATGATTCATGTGGAAACAATGCGCGGTTGTGGCCATGCTCATCATCACGATGATCTCTATCTCGGAAGTGAAACAGGAACTCCAATAGGCTATGTAGACAAAGACTTACTTGCATATTGGGAGGAGAAAGACCCAATCCCAACACATCGTCAACTTCTTGTTGATCTTGGAGTGGAAGAGGAAATATTGCTGGCAATTTCTCAAGAAGAAAAGCAACTTGTTGAGGATGCGCGAGGAGATCTTGAGAATATGGACTGGCCAAGTCCAGAGACAGTGACAAAAGGAATTACTTCCCTCAATGATGCAGATACTCACCAAGACCATCTGTCAAGAATTAATGGAACAGAGGAAATACAATTGTTCGATTCTCCACTAGAAGTCGGACAATGTACTCTACAATATTCTGAAAGTGGTGGTTGGACATATGCACGTGCTATACAACAAGCGATGGCCGATATTGCGAATCGTCATCAAGAAAACTGTGTCTTCATTGGAGAAGATATGGAAGTTGCCGGTGCCTTTGGAATGAATATGGCATTGAAAAACGCGGGCCATTCTGATAAATTAATTGACATGCCACTTTGTGAAGCAGTCATCGTCCATACTGGTGTAGGTGCTGCATTATCTGGAATGAGGCCAATGATTGAAATTCAATTTGGAGGATTTGCAGCTCTTGGCTATAATGCACTCATCAATAATGCAGCAATGCTCCGTTGGAGATGGGGTGCAGAGTGTCCAATGACTATTCGGATACCACTCGGAGGTAAAACTCGCTCAGGGCCTTTCCATGCTAATATGATTGAGGCGTGGTTTGCTAATGACCCTGGATTGGTGGTGCTAGCGCCAGCAACGCCACAAGATGCGTATGATCTTCTAATGGAGGCTGCTGAATTAAATGACCCTGTATTGATGCTTGAACACATTGGATTGTATGGTTTGAGAGGTGGGCTAACTGGATGGGGTCAAAATATTAATCAGATTGTTGACACTGAATCGGTAAATAAATCAATTGAAAACAAACAGCCCTTCAAAATTGGTAAAGCCGCAGTAATCCGTGGTGGCAGAGATGTTACTTTGGTGACATGGGGCTCAATGCTTCATGTTGCATTAAAAGCAGCACAGCAATTAGCTCAAGAAAATATTGAAGTTGAGATAATCGATTTAAGGACTCTAATACCATTCGATGCCCAAACATGTATTGAATCGGTTACTAGGACTGGTAGACTTGTCACCTTACAAGAAGGTCAATGGAGTGGTGGACTTGGTCATACAATACAATCTAGAATTTTAGAATCTTGTTTCTACAATATGGAATCTGCACCGGTTGTAATTGGTGCGTTGGACACTCCGGTTCCATTCTCTCCTCCTTTGGAAGATCATACAATACCTTCACTTGAACACGTTATTGAAGTATTGCGAACTACCTGTTCTTGAATCATTCAGGCATCTCTTTTTGAGGTTTAATTCTCAAAAATAATTCAGCAGCAAGCCAGGCTCCAATAATGGTTGAAATAATATAGAGTGGCATACTGCTATAGATTCCAGAAATCAAATTTGGTCCAATTGTTCGTGCAGGGTTCATACTTGCACCTGTAGCAGGTCCAAACAAAAATGCTAATATTCCTACCCATCCACCAATCCAAGAAGAAATAATAATTCTATTATCACTGTTGCCAATGATCCATAAGATATTTGCCATCAAAACAAAGGTGATTAAAACTTCGATAAAGAATGCACTTAGGTAATTATGGCTGGCTGCAATTGTTGTTGGTCCGCCACCAGAAATTGCAATAGCAGCGAGTATTCCACCAATTATTTGTGCAGAAACATATGGAATAAGGGCATTTTTCTCTAAATCTCCATGCCTGTAAAAAGCAATGCTAACCGCCGGATTGATATGGGCTCCAGATATTGGTCCAAAAATTAGTATTGCAGTTGTGACTGCAACTGCAAACGCCAAACAAATAATCGGTAATGAGGCACCATAAGCAATACTTCCGCATCCCACTGCAACCATCAATGCGGTGCCGCTTAGTTCGGCTCCCGCACGTTTCCACATATTTCATCCCCCTAAGCGAAGTATTATTTGGTTTTCCTAAACGAATAAATTGATTATATTCTCACATAAGTGTCAAGAAGGACCGAGAATGACGGCTGGACATGGCAGAGGAAAACAGTGTAATGGGTATACCAGAATTAATCCATTACAACACTCTTGCAGTTACGGGTTCCTTATTCGCCGCGATAATTGGTTTCAAATTATGGGGAGATAAGTTCGGTTGGGATAATCTTCCATTTTCAATATTTGTTTTATTATTGGCATTAGCCTTATTGGTGACTTCTGCAGACTTTTTCATTAAAGGTGCTAAAGGATTAGCCCAAAGAGCATCGATTCCAGAAGTTGTTATTGGCCTTACCATCGTTTCTATCGGTACTTCGTTACCAGAGATATTGGTGACTTCAACCGCTGCAATTAGCTCTTCTGGCCCAGGAAATTCAGAAATTGCTGATTTTGCAATTGGTGGAATTTTCGGTTCTATTTTAGTTCAAATAACCTTGATTCTTGGCGTAGTAGTTTTGTTTAGAGGTATGAAAATACGCCCTTCATGGTTGAAACGAGATGGACTAATAATGCTCTTTTCATTATTGTTGCTGAGTTTTTTTATCTATTCAGGAAATGATTTAGTTCGTATTGAAGGATTGATTCTAGTTCTATTGTATATCTTATATGTGTCATGGTTACTGCTAAACCGTAAAGAGATTAGAGAAGATGAAATGACAGGGAAATCGCTTGACATTGAGACTACAGGTTCCAATTGGAGCACTACGGCATATCTAGTAATGATCACATTGGGTTTGTCTTTTGCAGTTTTTGCAGCCCACCATCTAGTATTGATCGCAAGTCAGTTGGCAAATGACATGGAGGTTCCTCATTCAGTAATAGGCTCAACCGTTTCTGGATTGGGGACTTCACTACCTGAGTTGACTATCGCTCTGATGGCTGCCAGAAAAAGTGAGGGTGTGGCTATAGGTACACTGATTGGCTCCAATATCACCGACCCATTATTGTCTATTGGAATTGCAGCGGTAATTAGCCCATTGGTGATTACAAGTTCTGGAGAACCAATGCTTCTAAATTTCATCATTCCAACAACTATAATCGGTTCTACGATTGCAATTTTCATGATGTGGACACAATATGAATTTAGGCGGTGGGAAGGGTTAGT
Source organism: Candidatus Poseidoniaceae archaeon (assembly GCA_028353405.1). Lineage (GTDB taxonomy): Archaea > Thermoplasmatota > Poseidoniia > Poseidoniales > Poseidoniaceae > MGIIa-L1. The sequence continues at coordinate 23,390 of JAOMOG010000013.1, forward strand.
GTTGATCTTATTTTATGCAGTTTTCGTGGCGATGTTAGCAGCAGCCCATTTTGAATATATCTCCTTTTAGTTGAAAAAACATTCACCGAGTTATTGTAAACCTGCAATATTACCTTCGATTGATGTTATTTTTGTTTCAATCCTCATAAGGGGGTTCTTGTTGGGGGTGTTATGGTCAACTTCCAACTTGATGAGATGCAAGAGATGTTGCGTGAACTCGCTCATGAGTTTGCAGTCGACGAGATTCGTCCTAATGCTGAGCATTGGGATGCTAACTCTCAATACCCCAAGGAGGCCATACAGGCTGCACATGAGATGGGTTTGCTAAACTTGCATATTCCAGAAGATTATGGCGGTCCAGGATTAGGTTTGATGGAGGAAGTTTTGGTCAATGAAGAACTTGCTTGGGGAGATCCAGGGTTTGCTACAGCGGCATATGCCACTTCTTTGGCCTGTGCCCCTATCATCACCGGTGCAACTGAAGAACAGAAGCAAAAATGGTTGAGAAAAGTTTCAGAAGATGGTGCTTTGGCATCATATTGTGTGACTGAACCAGGTGCAGGTTCTGATTTAGCAGCATGTAAAACAACAGCAATTCGCGATGGAGATGAATATGTCATCAATGGCTCAAAGATGTTTATCACAGGTGCAGGATATGCAGATTTCTTCTTCGTTTTAGCAAAAACAGATCCAGATGCCGGTTACAAAGGGATGTCTGGATTTATTGTTGAAGCAGGAACTGATGGTTTTACACTCGGCAAGAAAGAAACCAACATGGGGCAAAGATGTTCAGATACACGTGCGATTACTTTTGACAATGTGCGAGTTCCAGTTGAGAATCTAATAGGAGGTTCTGAATCTGGTGGTTGGCTAAATGCAATGAATGCCTTTGACATGAGCAGGCCGAATATCGCCGCACATGCCACAGGTTTGGCAAGAGCAGCGTATGAGCACGCACTACAATATTCAAACGAGCGCCATTCATTTGGCAAGCCATTGCATAAGCACCAAGCAATACAATTCATGCTTGTAGATATGAAAACTAAAACCGAGGCTAGTAGATTATTGACTTGGAAAAGCGCTTTTGAAGCAGATAATGGAATTCGTAATACTGAGTCTGCTGCACATGCTAAGAGATTTTCAGCAGATACAGCAATGGAGGTTTCAACCGATGCAGTACAAGTTTTCGGCGGCTATGGATATTCAGAAGAATATCCGGTTGCACGTCTCATGAGGGGTGCAAAAGTTATGCAAATTTATGAAGGTTCATCACAAGTACAGAGAATGATTATCGGACGTGAAATTACTAAAGATTTCTAATTTTCATCGTAATCCATGAACTTTATCAGCTTCTCTATCCCAATCAGAAATTATCTTTTCAATATGATTTTCTCTCATCTCTTGTTCTTTTAATTCCCTTTCAAGATCAATACTTTCTTTTTTAGCCGATGCTTCGCTATGAGTGAATAGGTTTGCAAGTGCATCAAAAGCATGATTATTAATTACCAATCCATTTTGCAGTATATCTTCCTCTTCTTCCCACTCCCCATCCCAAGTCCCATCGTCCCATTCGCCGAAAGAGTCGTCTTGATTCAACATATCCGAAGTAACTATTCCCTCATCTTGGAATATTTCTATATCTGAAAATCGATATCTCGGGCAAACAATGAATTGGGCTAGTAATGGAATATCTACCGCAGTAATTTTGTCATTTGCCAAAGATAAACATAGGCTTACTAAACTATCTCCTATCGGTAATCTATCCCCACTTTTTGCTGTGTGTATGCATATGTCAACAACCATGTCACTATTATTGATAAAGTCTGATCTCCACGCAGCGCCCTTTACCATAATCGCCCAAGAACTAGTCCAATGCATTGGGCATTCCGCAGGTTGATCTGTATTTAGTGGTCTAATTTGGGCTGCATTTATTTTGTACCAGCGTCTCGACATTCCTTTGACAAATATCTCAACCTTTCCATATTCCTCATCATCCCATTCAAGTGAATCGTTACTTTCTACTGTGTCGAATAACAACTGCATAGACCTATAATAAGGGCCAGATATTTCACTTTCAGATTGTTTCATGGATGTCGATAATACTTAGAGTATTTCAAGACGCGAAGTTATCCCACAGTGAAGTTGACTATATTCTCAGAACGAATAGCCGATTACTCAAAGAATAACTCTGTCGTGGCAGCATCATGTCCAAGGGAATTCCAGCGATTATTTTGGCAGCGGGAGCATCATCTCGTCTTGGCCAAGCAAAGGCGCTTGTAAAAATTGGAGATACCAATTTACTTGGTTTGGCCTATCGTCGTTTACAACGTGCCGGTTGTTCTCCTATTATTGTAGTAACATCAGCTGAATTAGCAGTTGATTGTTTGACTTCTGTGCTAGGTGCTACAATCGTAATCAATAAAGCACCACAAGATGGCAGAACTGGAAGCATTCAATGCGGATTGATGTCATTATGTGGCGATCATGGTAGAACTCCAAGAAGGGTACTAATTGCGCCAGTGGATAGACCGGGATGGAATGTGTCTATGGTTAAACAGTTAATGGAATCTGAGAACTCTTGTAAGCCAGTAAGTGATAAAAGAAGCGGTCATCCAGTAATTCTCGTCGATGGAGATATTGAAGATGTATTGGCTTCATATCCAGATGAACCTTTGAGAGATATTGTTTCATTTGATTCAGTTCAAGTAGATTATCAATTGATATCATTGAATATTGATACAGAAAATGATTTACAGTTATTATTTGACAATGAACAAACACTTTTGAAAAATGATTGAACTCTTTCAGTCGCAAAGTGTATGTGTGAACCCCGCAAGGAGTGGCTATGACCGCAGCGGTTTTGGCATGGACGTTATCACGTCTTGACCGGGGTCATTCAGTAGTTGTAGCCAGTGTGATTAGCACATCTGGCAGCGTTCCTGGTAAAGTTGGAGCTAAATTGGCACTTTCTGGGTTTGATGAGCATGAGCAATGGGTTGGCACCGTTGGCGGTGCAGGTCTTGAAATGAAGGTTTTAGAGCGCAGTAGAGAGTTGCTAAAGCAATCATCAAAGCCTAGTGGAGAGGTGCTTACTTACGGTTTACACAAGGGTGCGAAGGGCTATCAAGTAACACCTCTTGATTCGTTATGCGGGGGCCAAGTCACTCTCGCCATCGAGGTGATTATTGCTATGCCACATGTATTGTTGATGGGTGCTGGACATTGCGCTAAAGCATTGGTCAATGGTTTCGAATCACTGGATTGGAATTATTCAATTCATGATACTAGAACAGAATTTGTTAGTTCGGATGAATTCGTAAATTCAAAAGAATTACATTGTAGTTCAGTTAAATCATTCTTTTCTGGTAATGAGCATAAAGAAGCAGAGACGAAGCAATCTCTCTCTCGCTTTAGTGATATTTTGCTACTTGGACATGATTGGGCTGAAGATCAAGAGAGACTGATTAGTTTGCTAACTATGCTTGAATCTAAAGGTGAAATAGATCCTAGCAGCAAACCAAGAATTGGAGTCATCGGCAGTAGAAGCAAGTGGCAATCATTTCAGTCTGAATGCTTGAATGTAGGTATCTCTCAGCAATCGCTAAATGAGATTCAATGCCCAATTGGATTGAACATTGGTGCTGAAACTCCTGAGGAGATAGCAATTGCTGTAATTGCACAAATCCTATCCACACACAAGGGAGTCGACCATTCACAACCTACTTGGCGAAGTAAACAGCAATAATTGGATGCCTTCTTTTTAGGATAAAGGCATGTTCAGTGAAGTAGCATGGGTACCCACCCAACCATATACTATACAATGGGTTGGCAATTGAGCCCTTTCGACCAAAAAAGCATTTATCTATCACTTACGCCGTTGACACATGATAGATCGATTATCATTGGATGACTTCGATGATTATAATGGAGGTTTTACAAATTTGTCGACATTTAGTACCTTCATCACGGGATTAAGCAAACGTTCGAGCACTATCCATGTGCATCAGCATGGGGAGAATGGTATTTCTGGCAGATTGGTGATCAAGATTTTATCTGTGTGGTCACATGACGATGGGCAAAACAACACAGATAATGCTCCTCCTGTACCGTGGCTGGCGTTCAAGTGCGCTGCTGCTGGTCAGGTGCATTATTTATTGGCGATTAAGCACCATGGTTGTAGTTGTAACGGAATGCCTAGAGACAACATCCTAATTCGTAAACTGGCAGGTTGTGGTTATGGAAGCCTCGAAAGTGACGCCCTTCAAGCACTAGATAATGGAATAGCCTCTTTGTATCGGACTAACCAGTTGTAAGAGTTAGCAATGGGTCAGATTCCCCCCTACCCTGTACAATGCGAGTGTTACAGAGGGACTCTTTCCAAAATGAATCTAAACCGCAAACGTCCTTTTCGTTTGCTATTGTTTACGTAATGCTGCACCCAAAAGTGCAATAATTGCGAATATTGAATCAATACCAATAATTCCAAGTGCGCTCGAATCTTCAGATTGAGTGCTAATGAAGGATTCTTGAAGTGTGAAAGAATCACCGATTGTACCATCAATTCGATGATGGGTAAATTCTAACTGACGTGTATTATCATCATAGACAAGACGAGTCCAGCCATAACTACTATTCTCTCGATAAGCACTCCACTCCGGCTGTGGTTCTTCCAATTCCTCGTATGCAGATCTTCCAGCAATACCAATTACCAAATGTATCGGTTCATGGCCTTTTCCAAAGACATCACCACCACCTTTGTCTGAAACCTTCTCACCATTAACCGGCCACGTCCGTTCATAGAAATGGTCGTGTCCAGCGATAACAAGATTTACTCCATTTTCAACATAAAGCGCTTCAAGGGCATCACGAAGTTCAACCTCTGAACCATGATAATCGTTGCTTGAATACATCGGTTTGTGACCTATTACAATAATGAAAGGTTTCTCATTTCTAGCATCAGGAGTATTAGCTGCTTGTAAATCGTTTTGAAGCCAATTGTATTGTGCACTACCTGGAGTGTAATCATGCTCTGTGGACATGAAAACAAGATGTACACCAGGAATATTTCGTGAAAACCAGAATGTTTCACTTTCTATTACTCCATCTGAATCAAAACGATGCACATAAGCCTCAAAACCTACGGCTGGTTCATTTTCATGATTACCAACTGTAGTGACCCATGGTATCGAAGCCATACTTTCTTGCTGGGTTGAAAACCATTCATCCCAAACATTTTGATTTCCATCTGCATATGATATATCACCAGAAATTGTTACAAGTTGTGCTTCAGAATCTGCAATAATGGCCTCTGTAACATCCAGTGCTTCAGAAGAAAGGCCATGGTCAGCAATAGAGATCCATTCAAAATGTTCCGCATCTGGATTGAAAGGAGTAAATGTGAATTCTTGCGACCAAACATTGCCATTTCCAACACGATAGGTTACTTCCTCACCGAGAGTTAAACCATCCATCACTACCATGTGGAATGCTTTGTCGTGGTTGTAACAATATGAATCACCGTTAGCAGAATTAGAAGCGCTTTCAGAACTCCATTCAGCTATTGCATCGCCTCTTTGTTCTGTAGCCCAAACTACAACCATCTCGCTAGGATTATCTGTTATTTGCAAATGTACCTGCTCAGGTTGTGAACTTCCAGTCATCGTGCTAGGGCACTCTTGCAACACTTCAGCAAGACCTTGTGCCTGGGACAAAGGTGCGAGAAGTAAAATTGTCAGCAAAGGGAATAGAAGCCTCACATTCCTCCCTTAGCGTCATACATAATTACTTTAATTGAATAATCACTAAATTCTAAACTCTCAAATAGATACACACCTTCAACTAATGAGGGCCATAATAAACCGATTGTAATCAGATAAAAATAAAATTGAATATCAATCTCACGGCGTTCAGTATTTCCTTTAGATAGCCTATTGTGAAACTTTGAATAGTTCATTTCTAAAGTATTTTAATTCTTCAATTGACTCTAAAATGTCATCAAGAGCTAGGTGGCAACCTTTCTTTTGAAATCCCTCAATTTGCGGATACCAGCGTCTTGATAATTCTTTAATAGTAGAGACATCTATCATTCTATAGTGTAAATAATTTACTAATTGCTTCATCTCCTTTTCCATGAATTTACGGTCATTCCAAATTGAATTACCACATAATGGTGCAACACCTTCATCGACCCATTTTGAGATGAATTCTAGTGTTTGTTTTTCTGCTTCCTCAAGTGAAACAGAATTATTACGAACCCTTTCTACTAAGCCACTCTGGTTGTGATGGCTAGTATTCCATTCATCCATATTTGCCAATAATTCTTCACTGACAGAGATTGCTAAATTTGGCCCTTGTGCGAGAATATTCAATTCACCATCGGTTATTACGGTTGCAATTTCAATGATGGACTCAGATTCAATGTCCAATCCAGTCATTTCTAGGTCAATCCATACCATGCGCTGTGACCGTTCGTCCATGTTGAAGCCATGAGGCTTGACCCTTTCAATTAGGCGTAGTGTTGAAGAAGGGAACATTTGAGGCATGAGTATGTCCGCCGACACCATAGTTGATATCGCGGATGCTATTATCGTGATTGGTCCCGGTCCTAGCAAGAAGATGCTGAGTGCATTGTTATCAACAATACTTCTGTCATCTATTGTGCTAGGATTAGCAATGAATACTAATTCTGATATGGGTAATGCGTCAATAGAAGAGCAAAGCGAGCAAAATCAATGGCGTTCTTTTTCCGTAGTATCACCAATTGATACTGGAATTAATGTATATCATGATCATTTCCGCAATAATGAAACGTTGCCAGCATGGTTAGGTCAGCAACTAGGTGTTACAATTACTTGTAACTTGACTTTCGAAGGCTCATACCAAGAAAGGGTTGATGCAGATAGAGCGGGTTGCTGGGACTTGATTGGTTCTGATGATGTTGTTTACTTTGAAGGAACTAGAATTTTCGGCCAATCACCAGATTGGACAGAAGGTGAAGGAACTCCAATATTGGATGACCCAAATGATGGTCATGGCTCAGCCGTTACCGGTGCGGTAGTAGATGCAAATCCAAATGTAATAATTTTCTTCGTTGAAGGATTCAGTACCGAGGCAGTACTTGCGGCGGCTAATCAGCCACTTGTTGATGTCATAACAACTTCATTCGGAGCACCGGGCTCTCTACCCGTTCCTGGGATTGAATTAGGTACCAAAGAAGCAGTAGTATCTCAAATGAAACTTCATGCTGGTGCAGCTGATAATTCACCATCTCCTGCTGTACAGGATGCAACAGCAGGACCGCCATGGAGTATTGGCATTGCAGGTTATGCTGAGGAAGGAGATGACCAAAAGGAAATAATGTCTGGCTCATATCCAGATATTTCCGCAGACTGGACTCAGGTATTACCTAATCACCAAGATATTAATGGTTATCATGAGACTTCTGGTACTTCCTTCGCCACCCCAAGAACCGCTGGAATCATTTCCTTTGTATTAGAGGAATTAAGAGACCAATATTCTGATGATGGTAGTGGCGCCTCTCCTTCCAATAGATCTGGATATCTAGTCAATGGAACTGATGTGGAAGGAAATCCAGTTCAGATTAAGAATTCTGATGTGCGTGAAGCGATAAATTTGAGTGCTTGGTATCCTGATTTGGATTGGGATCCTACCAGTGGCACAATGCCGGTTTCTCCGATAGCACCTTGCACTCAAACCGGTTGGGGTTTGGTTAATTTGAGTAATATTGAACCAATTATTAAACATCTAAATGGAAGTGAGGAAATGCCTTCAAGAGCCTCAGATGTTGTTCTTTGCATGCAACTGAACCAACAAGCAAGAGAGGCATATTGGGGCGCTTATCCAAGTATTCAAAACTTAACGATTGCACCTAGAACAACCGCTGGGGATGAAGGAGCAACCACTCGTGATTGAGTCCGATCATTCATTCTCGAAATTCAACATAACTTGTCCAGAAGGAGAGAATCCCAGTACTGGCTTGAATCCTTCATGTGGAGTATTGTTAATCGAATTCAAAATGTTCTGGACAACGTCGCCAGGTAGTCTGATTGCAAATCCATCCGCAGTCTCAATCAATCCATCGTGAATTACAGGAGTTTCTGCTATCACTGCTTCTGGTATAGGTTTGGCAACAGCCGGCGCTTTATCGACAATGATTTTCTCTTCAACAATTTCCGCTTGTGTTTCTTGCTTGTTTGGCATTTCCTTTTCAACGAGTTGTGGTTGTGTTTCTTGCTTAATCGGCATTTCTTTGATAGCTTGAAGAAGACCACTTTGACCCAGTTCTTCCGTTAAATAAATTTCACCTTCATCACCAATTCTCTGACTGAACATTGCACCATAACCGAATCCAAGTATTCCTAGGAAGACATATCCGAGTGCTGTGAAAATATCAGAATCCAATGTATTGGCGAAAATAAATGCTGTAATCAGTGAACCAAAACCTCCGAAGCCTCTTCTCCACCGTGCATCATTTTCCTTAGAGAATCCTTGAATAGCAACTAATGTAAAGAGAATAGTCATTATCAGCCAAGAAAACGAATCAATATCAGTTCCTTCAAATGCATACCATGTCCCTGTAATGGCAGATAGCAAACCACCCATTCCTAAGTAGTCCATGAAATCTAAGAACTCATTATCATCGTCCCAATTGAAAGTCTCCCATTCGTAAACTGTATCATTTTGGGTTGAGAAGTAGATTAGAGTTGCTCCTTCTACTGCCATCAATAATCCAACGATTAATTGTCCAATCTCATCAGAAACAATATTTGCTTCATTCAAACAATTTGCTATTGAAATACCATGTAATAATGGCATCAATAGTAGTCCATTTGTATTGCCTTTACGTATAGCAATATATGTTACCCAAACAGCAGCAATAACAGGACCAATTCCTAGTGCAATATCAAATGAAAACAAAAACGCCGCAATACCCATTATTCTTAGCACATCAGAAATTTGCTCTCTTCCCGCTTGAACAGATGGTGAAAACATATCCCATCTTTCAATTTCATTATCAACTTCGTCACATTTTAAATATAGCCAATCGGTCATCTCCATTGCCGAAAGTGACAGTGTAAAGAATGCAGTAGCTATAGCACTCCATCCAAATATTTCTCCATCATTAAAATCAGCAAAACTAGCATCATTACCCATTCCTATGAGTAATGAGAAGAAGAAAGCAATAGGCATAGCAGGTATGAACGAAGCCTTACCCCTGTAGATTGCACTACCAGTCAACATTATCGTGAATACAGTTGGCATCCATGTGACTTCAGACATTGCGGTGATTATTCCTACAGCAACCCATACCATTGAGCCCCACCATGGCAATTCAACTTTATCATCATCCATTGTTTTAGTTGCCATAATCCAAACGATTCCCATTTGGATTGTGATTAACCATCCGCTAATATTTGCAATAGTAAGGAATCCAAATTCAACATCAATTGCCATTGCATCTAGAATCGTGTTTGCTAATCCAAATTCTTGCAGCCAAGAGGTCCCAACGAATGCGAAAATTAGTGGAGATACCAACAACAGCATGTTGTGTCTGTGTTTTATTGCTCTAATTGTCACTAATACAAACATACTGATAAGAAGTAACCCTCCTGAAGAATCCATCATTGCAAGTAAAAGAAGTCCAGCCAGTGCTGAAACATCGGCATTCTTGGATAATACTCCATCATCTATTCCACGCTTATTTATTTGAGAGTTGACAATGAATGGTGCTGCGATCAAAATCAAATCTAAAACAATAGCAGCAGGTATCAATCCTCCAAGATGTTCCAATTGCTTTGGAGTTGCTTCGAATCTTGCTATTTGCATCCGGAGTATCATTGGAATAGCCATCAGCACCAGCATCCATACCCCAGTTGCTCTCGTGACGGAACTAATCTTGTCAAGTGCGAGAATCTCGTAAACTAATATTGCAACTGGAATTGCTAGTAGCATTACCCAAATCGGGTTTTGAGCAAAAGGCTCAATTTCTACTGATGCGATTGCGATTGTCATGAACACAAGTGGAACAATTAGCCCCATTCTCGCTAGAGAGCCCCAAGATTTTGTCAACCACGTTTGTTCAAATTGTTTGATATGATCTTCACTTTTTGTATCAACTTCAACCCATGCATTTAGTTCAGAATTAAATGTAGTTGCACTCTTTTTTTGTGTTTTCCAATTCAGCAACATCCCTATGTCGAATTCAACATTTCTGCCAATACGTAATAGGTAATATGATCCAATTCCTAATATCATTAATGAGAGATTAAATCCAGATAAATAATCATCAAGTACTGTTTTAGGTAAGTTTAGTTTTCCAAATATTGCCAATAGCAGAGTTGAACCTAGGGCGATAACAATTGTTAGAGATGCTTCTTTTCTGTCGTTAAATATGTTCGATTCACTAGCAGACTTGAGGCTATAATTTGCAATATACAAGATATATGCCACGAATACCCAAGGCAAGAACCATTCTTCAGCGCCTAGTATTGCTCGCGACAATACAACTCCACATACGATGGATAAGTGTGCCCAAGATGATATTTTCTCCTTTTTGAAACCGTATTCGGCAATGATAACCAATGTGATTGGGATGATATATTCTGCAAAAGGCATAGAAAACATGTCAACATAATTAATGCCATCCATACGAGCCAATAAATCGGTCATGAAAAATGATACTGCAATCATCGCTACAGTGAAATCAGCCACCCATTTCCTGGTATTTTGGTTAATAAATAGCATATAAGGAATCATTGCCAATGTAATAATCCAAGGAATCATATTCGACTCTGTAGGTAAAAAGAATAGAGAAATAGCCAAACCAATCGGCATCCAAGGGACTCTTCGTTGCATAACTGCAGGGAAATATGCAATCAGTACAGTTACCCACAACATAACAGGCAAGGTTAGATGTTCTGCTAACATTCCTATGTTTTCAGCTCTCAATGGTCCGAGGATTAAGTTTAGTTCGGCAGTTCTGGCAATAAACATTGCAATCAAGACTTCACCAACCAATAACACACTTGCTTTCTGCATCAAATCAGAGCGTAATTCTTGCTTTGATGCATAGTAGCCTTGAATTGCAATAATGAATATCAATAGAGACAATGCACCACCTTCGCCTCCAGCAGGAGCATTGGTGTTGAACAGTTCATACAATATCGGAACTAAGCCAGAAACGATTGCGGCAACGAAAAAGTGCATTGATTTATTTGAACGTAAGGCTGCTTCCATACTGACGAAAGAGAGCAGGATTATGGCAAGTCCTAACTCGTAAGACACTTCATTATTGGACCAATCAATCCAAGGTCCTACTCCGGTAATCATCAATGCCAGTGGGCCATAAATAGCAACCCCCCAGCCAAATGTTGTTGCACCTTTGTATCTGTTGAGAAGTTTTATTTCAGTATACAACAGGGCAATTACAGCCACTACTTGCAAATATATTCCATTTGCATTAGGTTGCCAATCCGCGACATTTTCGTAATTATCTGAATCTCCAAAAACCTCAAGGCCCAGTGTACCTGTAGCGAAACCCATTAGGTATCGAGCACCCCATAGTGTGCCGACAGTTGCAAAGAAGAAACCTAATCCAAGCATGTAATTTTGCACTTCCATCAATTGATATGCATTTCTCTTGGATTGCATTTCAATCCAAGCGATGGCCATTGCAGCAGAAACTAATCCTCCAATGAATAGTAGTAAGAAATTTGAATTGGTTGCATTGTCATCGAAAGCGATACTAAAAATCCCGCCCCATATGGCAATTAATGCAACAACATACATTATCAGTTGTGCGAATTTTTCTAAATCAACATCACCTTTTGTTCTAATTTTTCCTGGTTGACTAATCACCATAGGTGGTGCACTGACGGCACTCTCAGGTGTTGAAAAGATTGTACCTTTGTCATTTGCGCGTGATAATAATCCTTGATTTGAAACTCGTTGTGGTGCATTTCTGGTTGGCGCTGCCATAATAATCAAAAAATGATTTTTAATACTGACTATAACATTTGACCCGTCAAGAATAGAATAATGGCAAAAACTGCCATGAATCTAAAATTCCATCTTGAAAAGTTTATAAAAATTATATTTATTGTTTAAACTATCAAGCACTATGTTGAAACGATAAACGCTTGTGGGTAGATTGAAGGTGGAAGTAATGAGCACACTCCGTAACACAATGACATTCTTCTGTTTGACTATATTTTTGTTGCCAACATTGATGATGGCCATTCCAGTTAGCGCCAAAACTAGCAACGAACCATTTGAGGAGGGTTGGTGGGTTGAGACAACCGTTGACCGCAATCAAAACAAGATTGGAGATATGGTCGAGTTACACAAGGATAATCCAATCTTCTTAGATGAATTTGAGACACTGCCGCTAATCATTGATTTTGACCATACACCAGGTCAAGAAGAAATTGAATTGTTGGAAAGAGAAGTAAATTATCAACATCAATGGACATTAAAGCATATTGATGCACTTGCAGGAAGAATTCCAGCGGGCTCTATTTTAGAAACGATTTCACTACCAGGTGTAGTTATGGTTGAATTGGATAGTATTTTGACAATAGCTAATGGGGATGCTGCTGTTTTACACGGCGTAGACCAAGTTTGGCAAAATACCGGATATGATGGAGCAGGTTCTACTGTCGCCATCATTGACACAGGGATTGATGGAGCACACGCAAGTCTTGATGACTTGGATGATGATAACTCAACCTATGACCCGAAAGTGATTGGATTTTACGATCCAGTAAATAATCCAGGAGCTACCAATGGAACCGAGATATTCCCTTACGATGACCAAGGTCATGGCTCGCATTGTGCTGGTACAACCGCTGGTACAGGAGCGCCTAATTACGAACATATTGGGATGGCCCCTCAGGCCTTTTTAGTTGGCGTCAAGGTTCTAGATAGTGGCGGTTCAGGTTCATTTGCAACTGTTATGGCGGGAATGCAATGGACTGTTGACCATCGCTTTGAATTCAATATAAGGGCAGCATCAATGAGCCTTGGAGGGCCAGGTCCGATCGAATGGACATCATCCGAGGAAGACAGTGTTAATCGCTATGCAAATGAAATGGTTCGTTCTGGAATCGCATTATTCATCGCAGCAGGAAACAGTGCCGTATCAGGTTCAATCGGAACTCCAGGTTCCGCTGAAGATGTAATCACAGTTGGAGCATTGGACAAGGATTCTGGGATAGCGCCTTATTCTAGTCAAGGACCATCAGAAGAAGGAAGAATAAAGCCAAATGTTGCTTATGTTGGTTCTAATGTAATGTCTGTTGAAGCAAATAGTGGTACTGGATATACCGATATGTCTGGAACTTCAATGGCAACACCAGGTGCTGCAGGAGTTGCAGCGTTAATGTATCAAGCAAATCCTGATTTATCTCCATTTGACATTAGAAATATTATGCAAGAAACTGCAACATACCGACGTTGTGAATATATGTTGAAAAATGAACCTTGTATCGAGGATCTCGCTCCTAAGAATCGCCAAAACAATGTTTACGGACATGGTGAGGTAAGAGCACTTGATTCTGTAATGGAGGCTGCGGAACGAGATTATGCTTTCAACAACAATATTACAATCAATCTCATGACAGAAATTGGCATGGATAATCGCATTCATTTAGAGAGTTCTGATAAGTTGCAATTCAATATTTCACAACCAGTAGACACAATTCAATGGAGAAGTAATCACCTAAGAGATGACTGGAGCAACCTACATTCCTTCGACCATGGAGATGACAAATTCACAATTTCAGCCATTGACATGATTCATAATTTAGAACACTTGCCTGGAATTACTTTAGAAGGGAATCACACAATTTCTATTCGTGGAATTGGCAATGGAGAAGGAGATTCTTATTCAACTGCGATTATTACTGCAGATATCATGTTAATGAATCCGAGCAAAGAACTTTCATCATCAAGTGGTAATGAAGATGGAATTTCTAGCATTGCTCTCGCAATAGCCTCTTTCGCAATAGTTTTCTTAGCAGTACTGTTGATTGCAGGAGTAGTTACTGACAAGGAAGAAGGAAGTTTAGCATCAGTTGATGTTTCTGCTAAACAATATGTTGAATCAATTGATGATGACATTGAATCAATAGTAGATGCAGAACTTGATGATTGATATTTCAATCGCATAGAACTCCTTTAATTCCGTAGTGTCCGGTGATTATTTCAATTACTATTAGAACTAGGGTCGGCCATGAAGTGGCTAAAAGACCCGGTCGGAGATAATCATCCAAAGGTTGGATTCATTTATCGCCTGACACGCAGATTTACACGTGCTTTAGTATCTGTTTGGTTCCGAGAAATTGATCTGATAGATTCAGATAATCTGCCATCAGAAGGTGGACTTCTATTCATTGCATGGCACCCATCCGGACTTATCGACCCCATGCTAATGCACGCATCTCTACCTGGTAAGCAGTCGATGATTGCCAAACATACACTCTTCAAAGTACCAATTTTAGGCAGATTCATCAAAGCTGCGGGAGCCTTGCCGATTGAACGTTCACAAGATAGTAAAAACAAAGCGGCTGCAAGCGATAGGAATAAAAATCAATTAGCGACAGTATCAAGCGCTGTTGCAAATGGTGGAAGGTTGATTATTTTCCCCGAAGGAACGACCCATTCAGAGGCGAGTTCCAAACAGGCTCGCTCGGGAGCTGCAAGAATTATCAAAGCAGCGATTAGAGAAGCGGAAGAGATGGGCAAACCAAGACCCCAATTAGTGCCAATCGGGTTGCACTATTCTGATGCAGCTACTTTCAGAGAACGTTGTGCAGTAGTTATTGAAAGACCGATGGTCTTACCACAATTACCTGAGATTATTGAGGACTTTGAAGTGCAAGATAAACTCGATAGAGAATGGGTTACTTCGGTGACAAAAGCCATTGATTTTGAATTAAAACGCGCATCACTATCCAAAACCTCTTGGGAAGAAAGGGAATTCATTTGGAGAGGGAAAGGAGTAGTCCATGCTGAGAGGGCTCGACAAATGGGTGAGGCTTTTACAAAACCAACTTATTACCAATCGGTATTAGGTGCTAGAAGAATTCGTGCTGGATGGGAGTTCATGGCTCAAAACGAACCAGAAAAGACTGCAAAAATTGTTGAAGATTGCACCGAACATTTTGCAAATTTGGATGATAGAGGGATCAGTCCGTTAGATGTTGACAGTAAGCCCGAACGAATGAGCACATCTAACGGCTTCATCCTAATGGTAAAGTGGGCATGGGCTGCCGTTTGGATGCTTGGATTAATCACTTGGAGTGCAGTAATTGGCAATTTCCCTGCCTATCAAACCAATTACTTAGTGATGCATTTTTTGAAGAAATCAGATGCAGTAGACAAGTCTGCATTGGGAACATACAAAGTTCTTGCAGCCGTAATTACCTTCCCAATTTGGTGGATCATTGCATCTCTAATGGTTACTTGGGCGCTATTGGCTGAGGCTAGTCCAGTCAATGAATTATTGTCTATGCATTGGTTATTAGAATCTTTAACACATTTGCCATTCATCTTCGTTTTCCTAATTTTCATGTATTGGTGGCCAAACTCAGCCAAGTTACATTTGAAACTATATGCAAATTTAGTCCGTTGTCATCGTAGTTTGAAGAGATGGTCTCGATGGTCAGACGATGAAATTGATTGGGAAGAATTACAACAAAACCAACGTTCTATTGCTCAACAATTAACTCAATTAGGAGATGGATTAGTGCTGCCAGGAGACCCTGATTGGGTTGAACCTCAAACTGGAATGGATGATTTTTCTGCAGTAAGTTATCGCCAAAGCAGTTGAGATTACTTTTCCAATAGCATCATTAGTGGGCGGCAATAGGTCGCCATGGGCGACTATCGTGGTAGGGACAGAACATGTTGATATGCTACCGGTTGGAGCTAAGGAAATTTGGTCAGCAAAGGTCAATGGAGAGGATGTTGAAATCCTCACAACATCTAATGCAACACTACTCGATGTGCTACGAGATAAAGTAGGCACTTTAGGAGTGAAAAGAGGTTGTGATTTGGGTACTTGTGGCTGTTGTACGGTAATGGTCGATGGGCAACCACAACTTTCTTGTCTTACTTTCGCTGGACAAGTTTCACAATGTGAAATCACAACAGTAGAAGGTCTTGCAGACGGCGCACATCTTGCTCCGATTCAGAATTGTTTTGCAAAGTATGGTGGTTCACAGTGTGGATTTTGTACTCCGGGATTCCTTATTTCAGCACAATCTTTACTCAATACAAATACTTCTCCAACAGATGAAGAGGTAAAAACTGCAATAGAAGGAAATCTATGCAGATGCACCGGATATCAACAAATTGTGGAATCTATTCAGGCAGCAGCGGCTATTCACAGAGGCGAAGTAGAAGCTGAAGAGCCAGCGAGTTCACCACACCCAGATCCACACCCATCCGGTCCTGAAGAACCACAAATGCCTCCGGGCCACGCTAGGTGATGTCATGTCAGGTGGATACAAACAACAGCCAGGTGGTGGAGGTAACGTCACCCGTAAAGATGGTAAGCGCGTTGCGGGGAAGCAATCTTTCCCTCCACCCGGTTCCGGCGGTTCAAGACCACAAATGGCAAAACGCGACTTGCAATTCATTCCAGAGATGGCCGGTGGTCGTGAAAAACAACCAGCAGGTGCACATGTACACGATAGGGCCAGAACCGGAACAACCGTTGGTAAATCAATGAAATTAGTAGATTCCAATGCCAAAGTAACGGGCCAAGCATGGTATGGTGATGATGTAAGATTGCCAAATGAATGCGTTGCAAGAATATTACGCTCACCACATCACTACGCCAAAGTAATCTCTATTGATACTAGTAAAGTTGAGGCCTTGCCAGGTGTACTGGCTGTAGCGACAGGGCAGGACTCTACAACCAGTTTCGGTGTTCTGCCAGTAACAAAAGATGAACACGCAATGGCGGTCGATAAAGTCAGACACGTTGGAGATTTAGTAGCCTGTGTGGCTGCAGTTGATGAGGCAACAGCGCTACATGCACTTTCTTTGTTTGAAGTAGAATATGAAGTACTTGAACCAGTATTTGATCCAAAGAAAGGTTTGGAAGATGCCGACGAACCGATTCACTGGAGAGGGAAATACCACCTCGCCAAGACCAATGTTCAAAAGCGAGTATTCCAAGAATTCGGTGACCGGAGTTTAATCGACAAACCTTCAGCGAGTAATCATAACAAATGGACCATGAAAGGAGTACATCACGGTTTCACAGAACCTCATGCAGTTGTCGCACATTGGGATCCAAATGGGCGTTTACAATTATACACGCCAAGTCAAGTTCCCCACTACACACATCGAGCACTTTCAACAGTCTTATCTGTTCCAATGCATCAAATAAATGTCATTAGAACCTTTGTAGGTGGTGGGTTTGGTGGAAAATCAGACCCATTCCCTCACGAGATGTGTGCGGCACTATTGTCGCGGAAATGTGGCCGCCCTGTTAGAATTACATTTGACCGAGAAGAAGTCTATATGATCAATAGAGGGCGACATCCAAGCCATATTGAAGTAAAAATGAGTGCAGATGAAGAAGCAAGAATTACTGGTTTTGATATTGATGCTCTAATCGATGGTGGCGGATTTGCTAGTTTTGGTCACGTCACTTCATACTATAATGGAGTTTTAGCAACTGCTCCATATGAATTAGGTTCATTCCATTATACCGGTGCAAGAGTTTGGACAAATAAACCAGCAAGTGGCGCAATGCGAGGTCATGGTGCCGTCAATACAAGATGCGCGGTAGAAGTTGGACTTGACCAAATGGCTGAGGATTTATCAGTTGATCCAATCGATTTGAGATTAGCCAATCTTTTACCACCACATAGCAGGACAATCAGTGGATTCAGGATTACTAGTAATGGTATGCGTGAAGCACTTGAAAAGGTTAGAGAAGGTTCTGATTGGGACAATAAATTTAGACAATTACCTCTTGGTAAAGGAATTGGAATTGGTTGTGGGTTTTTCATCAGTGGTTCAGGGCTACCGATTCATTGGGATCCGAACAAGTTCCCACATGCAACAGTGCATATTCAAGTCGATATGGATGGCGGCGTTACAGTTCATTCCGGTGCAGCAGAAATTGGTCAAGGTTCCACTACTGCAATAGCACAAGTGGTTGCCGAAGTATTGGCATTACCGATTGAAATGAT